>JBHIDN010000061.1:0-6998 GCA_046760125.1 Anaerolineae bacterium | reverse complement strand
CAGGTCTCGCCTGAGAGACTGGGCCAGTCTCCCGACCCTTCGTAGGAAGCACCTGCCGCGGCAGGGTGAGAGTAAGTAGGGCAGGTTTCCATACCTGCCTCTAAATCTTCTGCCGCAGGATGAGAGGGGAGAGCAAGCACGATAGGAAGAGCATGAGAGCCAGCCGAGTGTTCGGCGGGAGGTGCAAATCTAAGAAATGGGCAGGCGTCAGCAGAGTTGCTGAAGGGGATAGTGGTGGAGGAGCCCACCAGGATACGTGAGGAGGCTAAATGGCAAAAGTATTGCGATGCAGCGACGTGGGTTTTGACTGCGGTTTTGAGGTCCGGGCCAATACTGAGGAAGAGCTGATGAAGAAGGTTGCTGAGCATGCCGCAGAAGTGCACGATATAAAGGAAGTCTCTGAAGAGGTCGCTGCCAAAGTAAAGGCGGCCATACGGGACGAGTAACCTTCGTGCAAGATCTGTCAGGCGACACCAGCGACCTCTAGGGCGGGCTCCTCTACCTTATCTGAGGCTCAATCTTCTACGGCAGGGTGAGAAGGGACAACCACTGATGGAGGAATCGTTCTGGGGAATAGGTCTATCTCAGCAAGGATTAGCGTAGGCAGAAAGGAAAAGAGCCGTATCAAGGGAGGCGCCCAGAGGAAGAGAGGAGGTAAGATAATGCCTACCTATGTCACGCTGATCAACTATACCCAGCAAGGTATCCAGAAGATTAAGGAGAGTCCCGCCCGCCTGGATGCGGCCAAGGCTGCCTTCCGGGCAGCGGGCGCCGAGATCAAAGGCTTCTACCTGGTCTTGGGTCGGTACGACATAGTCCTAATCGCCGAAGCGCCTAATGCTGACACCGTGGCCAAACTGGCCCTGGCAATCGGATCACAGGGCAGCATTCGCACCGAAACCCTGCGCGCCTTCACCGAGGACGAGTACCGAGAGATCATCGCCGCCCTGCCCTGAGCAGCCACTCAGAGCGCGGCATGGCAAAGCCTTGGAGCGCCTCCCTACTCCACTCCTTCCTTACTATACGGTGCCCGTGTCTGAGCGTTCGGAGGCAGGAGAGGGGTACCGAACAGCGACATGAGGTTCATTACCGAGATCACACCATACTGTAGTATCTGACTATCCTGTAGGAAGGAGCAGAGATGAGTATCAAGGCCTATGTTCTAGCGAGTGTGGAAGTCGGCTCAGGTGCGGGAGTGGTGGAGGATCTCCTAGCCATCGAGGCGGTCAAGAGCGCCGAGAATGTCACAGGGCCCTTCGATATCATCGCCGTTGTCGAGGTTGATGACACGAGAGCACTGGGCGAACTGCTTATCTTCAAGATAGAAACTACCCAGGGCATCACAAATACCCTAACCTGCGTGGTCACATAGGCGCTCACAGAGAGTACCTTCAGTAAGTAGGGCGGGTTTCCCTGGCCTGTCATCCCTAGCCTCTCCCTGAATCTTCCGCGGCAGGGTGAGAGGGGACAACCATTGATGGAGGAATCTATCAAGGGAGTTGGTCTATGTCAGCAAAGATTAGTGTAAGCGTAAAGGAAGAGACTACTACCGGGTGGGTCTTCGAGGTGGCTATATCCGAGCCGGGGAGCGAAACCGTCCACACGGTCACCTTGAGCAAGACCGACTATGAGCGGCTAACCGAGGGAAAGGCCCCGCCCGAAAGCCTGATTGAGCGCTCCTTTGAGTTCCTTCTCCAACGGGAGCCCAAAGAGTCGATACTGCGCCGCTTTGACCTCACCAAGATCGGCTTCTACTTCCCCGAATACGAGCGAGAGATCCGCCAAAGGCTCGGCTAGCCCCTCCTACCCCATATCCCCCAACTCATAGAGTATCGCCGAGGCGGCCACCAACCCCGCCGTCTCGGCCCTCAGTATGCGGGGGCCTAGCGTAACGGGCGCCCCCCCGTATCTCTGCCCCTGGTCTATCTCCTGAGGGGTGAACCCCCCTTCCGGGCCGATGAAGAGGTTGACCGAAAAGGGGGTAGGCTGGACGCCCTTGAGGACGGAGCGCAAACTCTCATCTGGGGCTGGCATCCCTGGGCCAGCCCCCTCCCAGGGGACGATGGTCAGCCCGCCTCGGCTGGCCTCCTGCCAGGCCTGACGCAAAAGCAAGGCTGGCCGCAGGACGGGAAGGCGGCCCCGCCTCGACTGTTCCGCCGCCTCTAGGATGATTCGCCTCCACCTTTCCAGTTTCTTCTCCCCGATATCCTCCAGGCTGGAGATGATACACCGGGCGGCGACCACGGGAACGAAAGCCACCACCCCCACCTCGGTGCACTTTTGCAATACGCTCTCGAAGGCTCGTGCTCTGAGGAGGGACTGGTAAAGGGTTATCTTCGTCCGAGGCTCGCTGGTGGCCAGGCTTTTTTGCCGGATGTGTCCCGCTACCCGCTCCCGGCTCACCTCGCCCAGTTCCACCTGGTATTCCCAGCCCGAGTTATCGAGGAGGATGACCCGGTCGCCCGGCTTCAAGCGGAGGACGTTCCTTATCTGGTGGGTCAGGGGGCCGGTGATCTCCACCCCTTCTCCCTGAAGCCATTCTGGGGGGATAAAAAAACGGTGTAGATGCATCCTTGCGGGGGAACCGACTTACTTCCCCTCTCTCCTTCCTATCAGGGTGACCCAATCTCCCTTCCGAAGATCTCTCAACTCCTTGAGCCCCCCCTCTCTAAAGGTGTTCCTTGCTTCCTCTTCTTCAGAGGCCATGATTCCGGCGGCGATGAGGAGACCCTCCGGCTTCAAGTGATCGAGGAGGCCCTTTTCTATAAGATCGGCGATCGTCCGGGCTAGGATGTTCACCACTATCAGATCGAAGAGGGACCCCTTCGCCATCTCCAGCGACCCTTCCTTGACCTTCACCGCCTTACGGAGGCCGTTAGCCAGAACGTTCTCTTTCGCTATCTTCACCGCCAAGGGGTCGGTGTCCAGGGCCAGGACAGTGCTTGCCCCCAGTTTGGCGGCGGCGATAGCCAGGATGCCAGAGCCGGTACCCAGATCGAGGACCTTCGCCCCACGAGAGAGGTGCTCTTCCAAGGCCTCCAGGCACATGCGGGTAGTGGGGTGGAGCCCTGTCCCGAAAGCCATCCCCGGATCGAGGGTGATGACCACTTCACCATCGGAAGGGGCATATCTCTGCCACGAAGGAGATACCACCAAGCGACGACCGATATGCTGGGGCTCGTAGTAGGCTTTCCACGCTTCGGCCCACTCCTCCTCTTTCAGTTCCCTCACCTGGGGCTCAGGTAGGGGCCTTATCTGCCCCAGATGCCAGAGGGCCTCGTAGAGGGGCTTCAACCTCTCGTCCGGCGAGGGCACGAACGTTTTCACGGTTACCAGGAGGTCATCAGGCGATACCTCCACCACCGCCCCTCCCTCTCCGTACTGGTTGAAGAGTTCGCTTATCGCTTCTGCGCTCTCTTCATCGACCCGAAGGCTTATCTCCAGCCAGTTCAAGGTCCTGCCTTTCGTGGGAAGAAGTTAGAGGTTAAGGGCATCCCTTATTCTATCCAGGAACCCCTTCTCGCTCTGGGGGATCACCTCTTTGCCCAGCGTCTTGGATAATCGCTTTAGGAGTTCTCGCTGTTCCTCGGTGAGGTCGGTGGGGGTAACCACATAGACGGTGACCAACTGATCGCCGCGGCCATCGCCTCTCAGGTGGGGGATACCCCTGTTCTTCAGCCTGAAGGTCTCGCCCGTCTGGGTGCCCGCGGGGATGGTGAGGGTGGTTGTGCCCTCCAAGGTGGGTACCTCCACCTCATCGCCCAGGGCGGCCTGGGCTATATTGATGGGCAACTCCAAGAGGATGTCGGAGTTTTGGCGCTTGAAGTAGCGGTGCTTCTTGACTGTGAGGTGCACGTATAGATTACCGGGCGGCCCGCCCAAGAGCCCCGCCTCTCCTTCCCTATCCAGGCGGAGGCGGACTCCGGAATCGACGCCCGCGGGGATGGTCACCTCTAGCATCTTGGTGACGCGGACGCGCCTATTCCCTCGACACTCTTGACAGGAGGTGACGACCACTTCCCCCTCCCCGTGACAGCGAGGGCAGGTGACTACGTTGACGAAGGAGCCGAAGAAAGACTGGCGGACATGGCGCACCTCACCCGTGCCCTTGCACTCAGGGCACCTTATGGGCTCGGTGCCCGGCTCAGCGCCGGTGCCGTTGCAGCGGGGACAGGTATCCAGGCGGGAGACCTCTATCTCCTTCTCACAGCCGAAAGCCGCCTCCTCGAACTCCAGAGTAAGGTCATAGCGGAGGTCCGAGCCCCGCTGGGCGCGGGTCCGAGGGCCGCGAGGCCGCATCCCGAAGCCGAAGAAGTCCTCGAAGATATCGCTCAAGCCGCCGAAGCCGAAGTCGATATCGCCGAAGCCGCCCACATCCGCGCGACCGAAGCGGTCGTAGTTGCTCCGCTTCTGGGGGTCGCGCAGGACCTCATAGGCCTCGTTTATCTCCTTGAAGCGAGCCTCGGCATCGGGGGATTTGTTCACGTCAGGGTGATACTGGCGGGCCAGTCTTCGATAGGCCCGCTTAATCTCGCTCTCCGAGGCGTTCCGGGGGACACCCAATATCTCATAATAATCGCGTCTAGCGCTCATAGGCTAACTGACTTATCGGTTCACTGTCCAAGGCATCCTGAGTAGGGGGAACCGCGAAGCGCTACTAGGCGAAGTTGTTCTCGCCCCTCAGCGATAGACATCACGGCGATGACCGACATGGAGCACAGTTACAATCCGTTCTACATCATCGATCTCGTAGATCACTCGGTAGTCTCCCACTCGTATGCGCCAACCGTCTCTGCCCGTCAATTTCTGACACCCCATCGGCCTTGGCTCTTCGCCCAAGTTCCCTATGGCTTCCTTTAGCCGCTCGTAGGCCTCAGGAGACAGTCTGGCCAGCTCCTTCTGAGCACGCCGCAGAATGAATACCGCATAACTCATTGGCGCTCTTGCTCAATCTCGCTGATGGCCTGATCGAAGGGGATGGTTTCGTCTTTTGATGCCTTGGCAGCATCATAGGCACGGATCGATTCCAGTTCCTCCAACTCCTCTAGGAGCCTCTCATACTCATCTATATCGAGAAGCACTCCCACACGTTTTCCCTTCTCATCGATGATATATCTCTCGTTAAGAGAAGTCATGGCCTATCTCCTTTAACGTATATTATATGCGAAGTTCAATCTATATGCCTCTCCTTGAAGCGGGCCTCGACATCGGGGGATTTGTTCACGTCAGGGTGATACTGGCGGGCCAGTCTTCGATAGGCCCGCTTAATCTCGCTCTCCGAGGCGTTCCGGGGGACGCCTAATATCTCGTAGTAATCGCGTCTAGCGCTCATAGGTTCACTGCTGGCTTGAGCAACTGTTTTACTTCTTCACTGAAAGACGATTCTCTGCCCTCTCCTTGAACCATTCAATAAAAGACGGAAGCCTATCTTCATCTACTATGTCCCGGACGGTAAACGTACAAAGTTCTCCGTATCTAGAGTAATAAATCCCCAATCGTTCTATTTTGGGCTCAGATGGGGCATCATCTATTATTCCGCCAATCTTGAATAGAATATAGTACCCTATGAGCTGGTTGAAATAGTTCCTGTCTAACTTCAAAGTCTTAGTAGTTTTTATCTCTATAAGCGCACCATCAATCAACAAGTCAGCATCTGCGCCTCCTACAAGTCTAGATGCTTCACCGAAAGTAGGATTGAGCATGCATAACTTCTTAGCCTTGAAGAGTTCTGGATTCATAATTGAAATAAGGTTTCGTAAATCAGTTACATCTCCATCATCTATAGCCCCCAGGTTTTCGTCTACATACAAGTTTCTAGCGATGGGGTCCAATTGAGCAAGGAGGAGAGCACTCTTTATCACTTCATCAGTCATTTCGCCCGATGCGAGATAGCTCGAATAGACCACCTTAGCCTGTTCGACTATCTGCTCGCATATTCCAACTAGCCGTTTGGCATCTTCAGGGAGCTGCCCCCCACGCTCAGGGATAATATGCCATTTACCGCTACTCTCCGAATAGAGGGGTGCTACGCCAGGTATAGCCATTGCTAAGCCCAAAGGCCAGGATTCAGCAACCCATCTCCTCGTGACCGCATCCGGATTGATACACTTCAAGTAGAAGCGCATTAAATAGTCAAAAGCGGTACCGACTAATAAGTAGTGTCTGGTTACAGGGGGAGCCAGTATCTCCTTCTTCAACTTGAATTCGGGCCTCGGGAACTCTTGCCGAAACCTTTCTTTAACATCTTTGTTTTTCAGGAAACTTGTTAAGCTCATATCAGATTAGGCTTCCCAATCTCATGCTATAGATGATAAACGGAATCCCATAGTTGCCGCAAGGAGACTTACTTCAAAGCGAAGGGTGTCCAGCCAATGAATGAGGGGCGAGAGCCTTCTAAGGCCCCCGCCCCTTGTCTTTATACCTCCCTGAACTCGCCCTCCACCGTCCCCTCGTCTTTGGGAGGCTTCTTCTCCTCTCCCGGGGGCGGGGTGGGGCCTCCGGCAGCCTCGTACATCCGAGCGCCGATCTTCTGCATCGTCTCCGCCAACTCCTGGGTCTTGCGGCGGATGAGAGGTATGTCCTTGCCCTGCATCGCCTCTCGGACCTCCTTGACCTTGGCCTCTACCTCGCTCCGCACGTCGCTGGGCACCTTGTCGCCCAGGTCGCGCAAGGTCTTCTCCGCCGTGTAAGCCATGGAGTCGGCGTTGTTGCGGGCCTCTATCTCCTCCTTCCGCCTCTTGTCCTCGGCCTCGTGCTCCCTGGCCTCCTTCACCATCCGCTCGATCTCCTCCTCGGTGAGGCCACTGGAGGCGGTGATGGTGATATGCTGCTCCCTACCGGTGGCCTTATCCTGGGCCGAGACGTTGAGGATGCCGTCGGCGTCTATATCGAAGGTAACCTCGATCTGAGGGATGCCCCGCGGCGCTGGCGGGATGCCGTCCAGGATAAAGCGTCCCAGGGTCTTGTTGTCGGCGGCCATGGGCCGCTCCCCCTGCACC
>JBHIDN010000060.1:0-7183 GCA_046760125.1 Anaerolineae bacterium | reverse complement strand
GCATCGGTGACTACGATCCCATCGGCTATGCTATCTAGGATCGCCTCTAGCCTCTCCTTCCCCCGGGCCCGTAGTAGAGGAGGCTCCTTTCGCATCCTGTTCTGCTGATCTTTCCGATCAGCCCTCTCCCTCACAGAGAATAATTTATACGATTACAATGATGATATATTATTTTACGTTATTGATACTATACCACCAAAATGGTTTCCTGTCAACCCCTCGTATGTTGATCCCCTCTATGCCACAACGCCTTGTATGTTGACACCCTGTATGTCACAACACTTTGTATGTTGACACCTCTGGCCGAGGGCCTATAATATAAAGAGGATACGAGAGGGAGGTTCGAGAAGGCCGTGAAAGGAACGCTGCTTCTTCTACTCCTCATAGCCCTGACAGCAGAGGGGTTGCACTTCCTCGACTCCTTAGGCTACGCCCAAGAGAGAGGAACCAGATACTTCCCGGAGACGGGCCATAACCTGCAAGGGGCTTTCTTGGACTACTTTCAAGAAAAAGGGGGCTTGGAGATCTTCGGCTACCCTATAACTGAGGAGTTTCAAGAAGATGGCCTCTTAGTGCAATACTTTCAAAGGGCTCGCCTGGTCCTTACAGCATCCCCTGGGGAAAGAGCACCCGGAAGCGGGGAGGTAAAAGTGGCTCCCCTGGGCGAACTCTTGGGGCACCGGAGCCCGCCATTCAAGCCCACATATCACTTCCCTTACCGCTACTATCCCCAAACAGGCCACACTCTCTCCTTCGCCTTCCTCGATTATTACGAGACCCGAGGAGGGGAGGAGGTCTTCGGCTATCCCATCACCGAGCCATTTTTAGAGAGGGGTCTCATCGTCCAATATCTCCAGCGAGCCCGCATGGAGTGGCATCCCGATAAGAAGCGTGTCCAACTAGGCCTCTTGGGCGAGGAATATTTTGAGGCGCACGGCTTGGATCCGGCACTTCGGGCCCCGGTTGAACCCGCCATAGAGAAGACTACCCCCACCCCTCTTTTTCAGGGGTCTGAGAGGGGTTATATGAAGGTGAGAGGCACTAAGGGAGAGGGGCTCCAGTTACGAGAGGGACCTGGCTTCGCCTTCGCCACAGTTTACCTTCTGCCAGAGGGTACCTTAGTCAAGGTCATAGGAGGGCCAGTAGAAGCGGATGGCTACCGCTGGTGGCAACTGGCCTATGAGGGGTTAGAGGGTTGGTCCGCCGGAGCATGGCTCCAACCCTTAGGGGAGGGCGAAACCCCGCCCTAAGAGGATAGTGATGTCTGCATCTTCGCTCTCGAAGGAAGCAAGAAGCACACGGTCGATGCCTAGAAGGCCTGCTAGGTTCCGAGCCAATTCCATGCTCTCCTCACGGCTGGTTATTACCGTCTCCTCAAACTGGGGCGCTTCCAGATCGATCTGTTTCTGAACATCGTAACCCCGTCGATAGAGGAGATCGGCCACCTCCCCCGCCAATCCAACTTGCGTCGTGCCGTTCCTTATGACTATCCTCACCTCTTCCCCTTCGTTCTCCAGGCCCACTAGGGATGTAGATGGAGCGAAGAGTTCTTCCAACATGGCCTCTATCCCCGCTTCGTCGGGCAAGAGGATCTGAGCCCCATCCAGAGTCACGAAGGGGGTGGTTAACGATTCATCGATGGCCCTCATCTCTAGGCCATCCAGACCTATCTGGCTCCCCAAGTTGGCAAGGGCTAAAATCTCCAGGGGCTGAATGTCGGTGGAGATGGCGTCAAGGGTAGTATTGATCAAGGCCGGGAGGCGAGGCAAGAGGTTCAAATTAAGGGCTCGCTGAGCCAGGGCTCGAAGCGCTTGTTGCTGCCTCCTCATCCTCTCGAAGTCGTTTCCCCCATGGCGGGTGCGCACATACTGGAGGAGCATCTCCCCATCCATCTCTTGTCTCCCAGCGGGGATGTAGATGCTTCGATAGCCATAATTATCATCGGGGAACAGATCATCGCGGATAGGAGCCTCTACATCGATGGTTACCCCCCCGAGGGTGTCCACTATCTCTTTGAAACCCTCGAAATCGAGACCTACATAATAATCGATGGGGATCCCTAGATTCGCCTCCACCGTCTCTTTGGCCAAGGCAGGGCCCTGGCCGCCGTCTACTTCCCCGTAAAAATAAGCCGTGTTGATCCGCCCCTCTCCATAGCCGGGGATGAACACCCAGAGATCTCTGGGGATGGAGAGGAGCACCGCCCTCCTGGCCACAGGGTCAAGGGAGGCCACCATCATAGTATCGGTGCGCGCTGCCCTCTCCCCTTTATCCCTTCGGTCGGTGCCCAAGATCAGGATATTGATCCTCTCTTTTCCACCCCATGGGAGAAGCCCCTCTTGGCCCTCCTCTGGATGTCCAGTGGTGAGGAGGGTAAGGGGTGGGGAAGAGGCGATCCTCCCTGGGGAGACCCTGACCACCGCTAAAAGATCACCCAGATAGGCATGTGCGCGGTAGCCGGTCTGAAAACCGGTTAGAAGAAAGGCGACGAACAAGGTGCACCAGAGAAGGGCGCGCAGCCAAGGCGTACCGTGACGTCGGCGATGCAGGCTCGCCACTTAGTCCCTCCAAAGTAGGGCCGATTTTATGAAGTTCTACCCCTCGCCAGCCTGGCGGCTATCATCAGCATTACCAAGCCCACCCCCAGGAGCAGCGAGTCGAAGCCTCCCCAGCCGGTGGCCGGGAGCTCTCCATCCCCGGAGGGGGTGGCAGTAGGCGTGGCTTGGCTAGCAGTAGGTGTGGGCGTAGTGGCCGCGACCACCACCAGGGTGGGAGTGGCGGTAGAAACTAATGCCTCCGTGGGTGTGGGGGTCCATAGAGCCAGCGGCGTTTTGGTGGGAGCGGGAAGGGGAGCAGGCTCGCCACCTCGCAGCCACCTTAACCCGAAGAAGCCACCGAGACCCACCAACCCTAGGACCAAAAGTCCCACTAGGACCATGGTCGATATGGCGAAGACCCGATTCTCTCTAGCCGCGATCATAAGAACCTCCTTTCCATCTTAAGTTCATTCTCGTCAACTCCTCTTCTCGTCGAGGAGGAAGAACCCTTCATACCTTTCATCACCTTCTAGGTTTCGCCAGAGAGCCTCTGCCTCGCCCTGCTCCATCCAATCGGAGGCCAGTCGGGCCAAGAGGAGAGTCTCTGGAGAGATCTGAGTGAAAATCAGGAAGAGGAAATCACCCTGGACCATCACTTGGAAGCGTTGATCCAAAAAGTTTAGGGTATAGAGGCCGTTAGCCCATACCGATACTTCAAAGCCCCCAGGGCCATACTCGGTCTTAGAGCCGCTGGTGGTCACCACCGAATTCCCCCAGGGGTCGGTGATGGTGAGACGAATCCCTGCGCGCGGGAAGCTGCCAGCGATCCCTCGCAGGCCGCCACGTACCTCCCGCCGCACGGTCATGGTCCACTCCCTATCTTCCTCCGGATCCGGCGGCTCCTCTGGATCTTCTGGAGGGGCGGGAAGAGCCCTTGAGAAAGGGAGTAGCCCCTTCACCAGGGCGATAGTCTCCTCCCTGGTACCCAGGGTTTTACTATACCAAGCATCAGCGTCCAACCCAGAAAGGATCCAAGGGCAGACGGCGAAGAGATAATCCGGAAGGGGATCCCCGTTGGAGAGGCGGCCGGTCTTGAACCAGGCGAACATCTGCTGGTGATAGCGAGCATGGAGATAGTCGCCGATTATGGCATACCGCCTATCCTGGGATGAACGGTATTGCCAGCCACCCTCCCCACAGATCATAGGAGGGACAAATCCCAACTCCTCCTCGAAGACCTTGGCGAAGGCCAAAAAACCCAGGACTCCGTTATAATCGTCGTGGATGGTCTGGTCAGGGTTCTTCCCCTCCTCTCGCCACCGGTTCACCTCCTCGATGGGAGCCACGAATTCCCAATCGGGGTGCTGGACCGGGATGCCCTCTTGATTGACGCGATCATAGGGGTACCTAGGGGGGTGGTTGAGGCCGTAGTTGTGGGGACAGAACCAAGCCCGCCCCCAGAGATGCATCACCCCCCGCCGTCTCGTCTCGGCGATCACCTCCCGCAACAGACCCACATCCAAAACCTGCAGCCCCGGATAGCCTCCAGCGTCGTATACGGCGAGGGCGTTATTCACCCACTTGCTGACGAAGAGGGGGAGATCGGGGCGCTTCCCTCGGGATCCCTGCGAGACATCGGACCATTCCCGATGATCCGAAGGCTCGTTGTAGATCTGGATATAGGGGGGAACGCCACAGTCTTGCATGACCCTCACATCCCGCACGAAATCGTACCCCCTATCTATGAGGGTATACGGCCTCACCACAGGCATGATCCCTTGAGACCAGAAAAGCCGGATGGCCCTCTCCAGTTGTATCTCATCCTGCGGGACGAGAAGCACCCACTTGAGACCCAGATCTTTAACCCGACTCAGATCTTCCGCCAAGGCCTCCTCGCGGAAGTCAAGGCCCAGGTGTATCCCTAGGCCGTTATCCTCCGGCGGTCTCGGCCATTCCCAGAGTTCCACATGAGAGATCTCGGGGGAGAGATCGACCGCCGGTAACTCATAGGTGCTCCCCTGGGCCAAGGTTTCGACCCCGGTATAATAGTGTCGCAGGATCTCCTCATAGGTAGCCCCCTCTTCAGCCATCTTCATGGCCCCTCTCTGGCACATCCCCACCCCGTGCCCATACATGAAATCATATCCGCAGATGCAAGACACGGAGCGGCAGTAGGGAAGGGCTCGTGTCCACACATCCTCGCTGTTCCTCGTCCTCCCATCGCAGTGGCCGAAGTAGAAGGCACCGATGATCTCATCGTCGTAGGTGGCTACGATACCTTTGGTCTCCTCCACGGCTCGGTCTGTCCTCCGATGGTGGGTGGGAGACCAGACCTGACAGTGGGTGGTGGTGCAGATGTCGGCACCCCTCTCCCTATGGCGAGGATATTTCACCGCGTTGGCAGCGTAGCAGCGGGCGGCCACTGCCTGGGCCTTCAGAGCCTCCAGAGGAGCGTTCTCGCCCATCTCTCGGGGTAGAACACCTTTCAAATACTCCTCCAGGTCCATCACCTCCACCTCGCCGTCGCTGAACACCCTGATCTTCTCTGGGAGATCAACCCGGAAACGGCGGCTCTCTTTGGGCATCTCTTGGAGAGCGGCTATGGAGGCTTTAAGCACCGGCTCTCCATCAGGCCGGAACCAGCGTTGCTGGGCGAAGGGACTAGCATCCTCAGCGGTCAAGAGCCAGAAGGCGTTATTGAAGAAGTAATTGGGCACCTCCCCCCGCATCATCATCAGAGAGATCTGGGCGGTACGCTGAGCGTGGGTGGCCTCATCGACGGGAGGAAAATCGGAGGAGGATCGATCGCCCAAAGGCAGACCGTTAGCCGCCCCTATGAGGGGAAGCGAGCGGCCCACCTTCTGGCGGATGATCTCGTCGTACCATTGGAAGAGGTAAAAACCGCGATGATCCTCGCAGCCAGGGAGGCTCTGGTAGGGCTGGGCACAAGGCCACTGGACCTTGCCCCCCTTCCCCCAGGTCAAGGGCCTATTGAAGGCGTAATTCTCGATGGCTACCGCCATCTTCCCATAGAGACGCCTCTTCTTCCGACGGTTCAATATATCAAGACAGGCTTCCAGAAAAAGCGTATCCCAAAAATCTCCCCCGGGGCTCAAGGGCGAGAAGAGGGGAACGATCCCCTCCACCTCACACATCGTCTCCAGGCAAGGGATCAAGAGGTCCATGAAGCGCTCCGGCAGATCCTCCTCCCATTGAGGCCATCTGGGGGCCAGATTGGGCTCCTTAAAGGGAGAGATGTAGTGAACCCCCCAGGAAGCGTACCTTTCACAGAGGTCCCGCAACTCATCCTGCTTGAGAAAGGTTATGTAGGGGGTGGAGAACTGCACAATAGGCTCTATATC
The DNA here is from genome assembly GCA_046760125.1 of Anaerolineae bacterium. GTDB lineage: Bacteria > Chloroflexota > Anaerolineae > UBA7937 > UBA7937 > UBA7937. Next base: position 1,284 of record JBHIDN010000060.1, on the reverse strand, counting down.
TTGTGCCAAGAGCCCCCTTATGAATGAGGCCGGTATCGATCTACGAGGGTGGGAGAGGATCACCAACCAACTGGCGCCCATGCTTGTCAGTAAGGGCAGGAAGGTGTCGAGATGACGGCCGTCGTAATGGTGAAAATCAGGGAACCAGTGGAACCCGATCCCTGTATCCCCTCTCGGTCTTGGGTAATCTCGTATACGCACTATCCCCTCCTCATCAATCCTGTGGGATGATCAACTCTTGTCCGATATCGAGGATCGTATCCTCGGAGAGACCGTTGGCCTCCATAAGGGCCTCCACCGTTACCCCAAACTCTAGGGCGATGCTCCAAAGGGTATCGCCGGGCGCCACCGTGTAGATGATGCCTTGGGGAGAGGAGGTGGGCTGGGGCGTGGTCTCTTCGAGAGCCAGGGGGATGAGCAACTCCTGTCCCACATCTAAGATAGTATCCTCGGAGAGGCCGTTGGCCTCCATAAGGGCCTCCACTGTCACCCCAAACTCTAGGGCGATGGACCATAGACTATCCCCCTGCTCTACCCTATAGGTGATGTATGGTGGTGGCGTAGGCGTGAAGGTAGGGGCCAAAGTGGGCGTGGGTAGGGCAGAGGTCGGAGTAGGCGTGGGAGTAGGCGGGATAGGCCTGGCCCGTGAACAGCCAACCCCTAATAATATCAACAGTAACACCAGGCTTCTTTTCATCTCTATCTCCTTCACCTCTGCATCGCTTTTAGAGCCTCGTAGGCGGGCCGTAACGAGCCATCGGGGTAGGTGATGGCCCAGAAGTACCCCTCATCGCTCTCCGTCCAGGCAGGATCAGCCAGAGGAGGGGCCACCATCATCCCCACCCACCTCGACCAGTTTTCCCTAGCCCACCTATAAGCCCTCACCAGGTAGTCGGCCTGCTCTTCCTCGGTGACAGCGTGCCATCTACGCTTATCGGTGCTCCATCCGAACTCTGTGACCGCCACCTTCTTTGCCTCATCGCCGTTTTCCACCATGATGCGACGCAGGTCCTCAACCCGACGGAAACAGAAAGCCCGGTACTCCCCCCAAAGGGGGCTCTCGGCCACCTGTTCGGGGCTCACCTCAGGCGGAGCCTTAAAGCCCGGCGCGTTCACCCCTAAGAGATCGAAATACCGCCTTCCTCCCCTTTGGTAGATCTGGCGCAAGAAGAGATCATCGGGGATGGCTGCTGGCGATCCGCTCTCCGTGGGCGCGAGGCCAGCGGAGATGACCAAGGCTTCGGGATCCGCGGCTTTGATATTCAGATAGGCCACTCGCAAGAG
>JBHIDN010000059.1:0-7297 GCA_046760125.1 Anaerolineae bacterium | reverse complement strand
CGATGGGATCCTTCCCATGGTTAGTGTGGCTAAGGAAGAGGGTTTTGAGCGGGTCTTCGTACCCCATGCCGATGCCCCGGAGGCCTCCCTTATTGGTGGGTTAGAGATCATCCCTGTAGAGAGTCTCTCCCAGTTAGTGGCCCATCTGAGTAGTTCTCAAGAGATCCCGGCCTATGAGGCTGATCCCGAGGCCTTGAGTGCTAGGGAGCCGGTTTATCCCGTCGATTTCTCCGATGTGAGGGGTCAGGAGCATGTGAAGCGGGCCCTGGAGGTGGCTGCTGCTGGGGGTCATAACGTGTTGATGAGTGGGCCACCTGGTGCGGGGAAGACCCTTCTGGCCCGGGCTCTACCCACCATCCTTCCCACCATGAGTATCGATGAGGCCTTGGAGGTGACCAAGATCTACAGTGTGCGAGGGCTTTTGCCAGAGGGGACCCCACTCATCATTCAGAGGCCATTCCGGTCTCCTCATCACACCATCAGCCACGCTGGGTTAGTGGGGGGAGGGAGTTGGCCCAAACCGGGGGAGATAAGTCTGGCCCATCATGGGGTATTGTTTCTAGATGAGTTACCGGAGTTTGGACATAGAGTCCTAGAGGTGATGAGGCAGCTTATGGAGGATCGGGTGGTGACCATCAGTCGGGCCAAGACCACCCTGACCTTTCCCGCGAACTTCATGTTGGTGGGGGCTATGAACCCTTGTCCATATGGGTATTTTGGTGATCCGGTGAAGGAGTGCAGCTGCTCGCCGGCCATAGTGACCCGCTATCAGAAGAGGCTCTCTGGTCCTCTTTTGGATCGACATCCATGCGGAGGTGCCCAGGGTGGAGTATGAGAAGTTGGCTAGCGAATCGGCGTTAGAGAGATCAGAGTCGGTTCGCAGAAGGGTGGAGGAAGCCAGGGAGAGGCAACGTGATAGGTTTGAGGGGACACGTCTTAGCTGCAACGCCGAGATGGGGCCTGGGGAGGTGAGGGAGTATTGTCGGTTAGATGATGCGGGGAGGAGCCTACTCAGGTCGGCGATGCAACAGTTGCAGATGAGTGCCAGGGCATTTCATCGCATTTTGAAGTTGGCTCGCACGATAGCGGACTTGGCTGATGAGGGAGAGATCACCACCGCTCATCTGGCGGAGGCTATTCAGTATCGGCCCCGGAGGCAGATGTGAGCAGGGATGGGCCTAGGAGCCATACATTCCATCTGCTCAACCTCACCAAAACGTCAGCATCCAAGTCCATGCAACTGCCTCTCCGCGGGTTCGGCATTCTCGACTAGAAGCAAGTAGGAAAGTAGATAACTGATGGCCGATTCCGCCCCTTGGTTCTGGTTAACTCCGTTGGGTTCCAACCCATCGTAGCAACCACCCGTATCGGGATCGTAGAGGGGTAGTCCCAGCCGATTCCTTCCCAAGAACCACTCGAAAGCCCTAAAGGCGAGGTCGTAATAACGGACTTTTCCCGCAACCCGGTAAGCCTCGAGGCATACCTCTACTGTGGCCTCGGCATCAATCGGCTGTTGATCAAAGAATGCACGCGGGCCACCCCGCGGATACCAGCCCGCTTGCCCGATCAATTCCAGCCTATCGTTCACGAAGAGGATTTCCAAGAGGAAATCAAGGCTGCGACAGGCGGTAATCAGATATTCCTCTGCTTTGGTGTCTTGATACGCCACGAGCAGGGCTTGGGGAAGTTTGCCATTGCAGTAGGTGAGATATTCCTCATACCAAGGCCAATCGTTCCGGGCTGCATCACGATAGTTCTGCAGCAAAATGTCAGCATGACGATGGAGGTATTGCAGATCCTGCTCATGGGCCAACGCCTGATATCGCCAGTGGAGCCCCAATAGGGCGAAAGCCCTGGCCCGCGGAGAACGTAGGCCATCCAGCCAAGGGAGTGCTGCATCGAAGATATCTCGAGCGGCTCGGGCTAGACCGCTGGCTATGTCGTTAGACATAGCATATCCCAAACTCCATAGGGCCCGACCATAGGAATCCTCAGAGCCTTCCTCTTCTAGCCAACTGCGATCATAGGCGAGGAAGTTACGGAATCGCCCATCTGGAGCCTGAGCATAACGTATGAAACTCAGATATCTATAGGCCAGATCCAGGCTCTCAACCTCCCCGCTCAGCCGGTGATGCTTGAGGGCTACGATTAGAGCTCGAGCGTTGTCATCCAGTGAATAACCATGACGTCGATCTGGAACACTGTAGATAGCGTGCTGGATTATCCCCACATCATCGGTGAGACGGTGCAGATGATCGAGTGTCAGGGGCGGGTAGCGATCCATGAATCCCTCAAACAAGATACGAACATCCGGGTTGCCCTTCCCATACTTGCGATCCGGGTCACTGCCGGGGGTGTTTCCGAAGCACCCTTTTGAACAGTTGCTCGTACTTTCGAGCCACCCTCGGCCAAGTCATCTTGCGGCCGTAATCATAGGCCCGGCGCTCCACCTCCAACAAGAGCTCGCGGTCGGAGAGCAGTCTAAGCACAGCCCGGGCGATGCTGTCAGGCTCGTGGAAGTCCACCAGTATCCCTCGTCCCTCTGCCAGCACCTCTTTAGCATAGAGGAAAGGGGTAGCCACGACCGCCTTGGCCGTAGCCATGGCATATGCCAGGGTGCCGCTCACGATCTGGTTAGGGTTGAGATAGGGCATGATATAGACGTCGGTGGCTAGCATATACTGGATCAACTCCTCCAAGGGAAGAAAACGGTTGTGGAAGCGGACATGACCCTGGAGGCCCAAATTCGAAACGATGCGCAAGAGTTTCCTGCGGTAACTTTCGCCACGGTGTAAGCGAACTTGAGGATGGGACTCCCCCACAACTAGGTACAGAACCTCAGGGTACATATCCACGATTTGGGGCAGGGCCTGCAGAACATATTCGATCCCCTTATTGGGGTTAATCAAGCCGAAGGTCATCAGGATTCGCCGTCCGTTCAGCCCCAAACGCCTCTTGATACGACGCCGTGTGCCTTCCCGCCGGCTCACCTTAGGCGCGCCGTGAGGTATGAAGTGCATCTTATCTCCAGGAACAGCGTATGTATCCGCCAAGATGCGCCTGGCGATCCTGGCTAGAACCACCACCGAATCACTCTGAGCGGCCACCTGGGCGGTTACTTTCTTGAAATGGGGCTTAGGCTCTGGGAGAACGGTATGAAGGGTCGTTATCACGGGAGCGGCCACCTTGGTCAGGAAGGTTAGGATGTACTCTCCATCTCTTCCCCCGAAGAGGCCATGCTCGTGTTGCAGGCTGACAAGGGAGATGCCGGAGCGATTGACAAAGTCCGCTGCTGCGGTGTAGGTGGCCTCGTCATATTGCTCGATTTGGAATTCTACCTCCTCCGCGTAGTTGTAATGGGCCTCTCTGTCATTCACAGCGATGACAATGTTCGGATGCTCGGGAGATTCCTTGCCGAGGCTGGCGATTAGGTCTGCGGTGTAGGTAGCGATGCCACACTCCCGAGGGCGATAGCTCGCCACATGGGCCACCCGGCTCCCCATCGCTCTCTTGCCAGATCGCGCTTTCTCCTTTGGCTTCACGCCTAAATCCACCCTTCCCTTGTCCAATGGCGAAATAGACTAACTAGATTCTCATTTGGAGAGCGATAATATTCGTTGGCAGGGAAACCCAGGGGTAAGGACGATCCCCTCCTCACCTTTCGCCTCTGATCCGCGAACTGGGATATGACCCGCCCCATGGGCTTTACGCTGCCGTCGTTCCGGGTGATGCCGAAGGTACGCTCATGAACCGCCCGATCTAGCGGTGGTCTACCCCAAAGAGAGTCATCATAGTCGGAGTAGCACCAGGCCAAAGCCCCCAAGGACCCAACCTCGTACAAACCTTTCAACACCGCCGAATAATAGCTTGCTCCTTCCTCCTCGCTGGCCAGATATCGCCTCCAGAGGTGCTCCCCTACCTTCACGTCCAGCTCCATACCCCTCTCACCAGGGCGGGTGGTGCTGAGGCCAAACTCTTGAAACATAACCGGCAGGCCTCCCAGGCTCTGGGTCAGGGCACTCAGAAAAGGAGCAACATGGGGGTCCAGCGGCCCATTGCCCCATCGGGCGTATAAGGCGTATCCATGCATGGAGAGGAAGTCGCTGGCTTGAGCCATATCTTGCGGCCTCAGGTGCTTGTCCTCCTCCAGAACCTCGGAGTGAAGGCCACAGGTTATGGGGTGGGCAGGATCTATCTTCCGAATCTCTTCGCTAAGAAGGTTCGCCCAGCGACGCCCTACTTCTGCACTACGGGGCACCAAAAGGTTGTCCATCTCATTGGCCAAGTCCCAGGCGAAGAGGGCGCCATGGCCTTTGAGTGCCGATATGACGGAGCGGATCTGAAAGAGCTCTGCCTCCAGCATCAACTCGTCCTCGAAGATATCGCGTATCCCTACCTTCACAATCTCCCCCGCCGAGATGAGGGGAAAGCGTGAGTCACTTGTTCTTTCCCCACCCAAGGCCCAGGATGGAATCCAATTGGCCCCGCTCATGTGGCCGGTGAAGAGGGTGGGCATTACCCTAAGACCCAATTGAGCAGCGATATCCAATACTTCCTTTAGATTTCCCAAGGAGTGGGGATCCATTTCCTGGGGTGCAGGCTGGAAATCCTCCCATAGAAGGAAGATGCGTACCAGGGAGAGGTTTAGGTCCCTGATCTGCTGAAACTCTTCCTCCACCTTCGATCTTTGAAAACCTTTCCACCAATACATAGCCTTTCGCCGTGGCCAATAGTTGACACCAACGAGGAAGGTTTTCCCCAGGCCGTCCCACCTTGTCATCTCTTGGCCCTCTTGATGTCTACCGAGGCGTCTATGCTGGTGAGGCGAGGCGACCAGGCGGCCAGCATATCGATTCTCAAGCCCTTCCCTCCCTCTCCATTATGGTGTGGTAAACCTTTATATACTCCTCTACCATCCGCTCTGCGGTGAAATTCTCCTCCACTCTCCGCCGACAAGCCTGACGGTCCACTCTGGCCACTTCCTCTACAGCGCTCACCGCCTCCTCCAGGGAATGGACGAGGATGCCGCTTTTCTCATCTATGATCTCTCTCACCGATCCCAGATCCATACCTATGACCGGGGTACCACAGGCCATGGATTCTACCATAGTCAGACCGAAACGCTCGGGGATGGTGACTAGGTGCAACGAAGCGTAAGCCTCACCCAAGAGCTTGTCCCGCTCCGATGGGCCTACCGGGCCGATAAACCTTACCCGTCGGCCATCAAGGTGAGGCCGTACCAGGGAGTCGAAATAGTCTTTGTCCTGTACTATCCCCGCGATGATGAGCCGTCTACCGGTCCTCTGAGCCACTTCGATGGCCAAGTGGAGACCTTTGTCGGGGTGGATGCGCCCCAAGAAGACCAGATAGTCTCCTCCTTTCTCTCGGAAGGTGAACTGTTCCAAGCGAATCCCGTTGTACACCGTGGCCAGGTACTCGAGCCCGGGATCTCGATCGGCGTCGCTGATGGAAACGTAGTAGCCATCTCTATACTTGTGATAGACCGGCAAGATACGCGGCGAGGAGAAGCCGTGAATAGTGGTGAGTACCGGGGTACTCACCAATCGAGTGTAGGTGAGGGGAAGAAAATCATAGTGGTTGTGGATTAGGTCGAAGTCGTCGGCGTGCTCGAACACCTCGGAGATATGGAGACATTCCCACACCTTGGGGTCCAAGGAGGCATCCTGGGAGTAAGGGCGAGGGCAGATCCAATGCAATTTGCCACTGGTGATCGAGTCACCTGTGGCGAAGAGAGTGACATCGTACCCTTTGGCCACTAGCCCTTCAGTAAGGTTGCTCACTACCGTCTCCCAAGGCCCATAGTTGCGAGGAGGGACGCGCCAAGATATGGGCGCAAGCATGGCTATTCGCATCTCCTGCCCTCACTTCACAATTCCGGCCTCTCGCGGTTCGGACAAGACCTCACATAATCCATCACGTCATCCATGTCGGTGATGGCTAGCCCCACGCAAGTGTCAGCAGCGCCATAGTAAAGTCGAAGTTCGTTCGTCTCGCGATCGACAACGGCTCCGCAGGGGAAAACCACGCCAGGCACATCACCGACCTGCTCGTAGACCTCTCTTGGGGCCAATATCCATTCCTCGCTACGGCAAATCACCCGCCATGGCTCTTTCAAATCCAGCAAAGCCAAACCTACTCGGTAAAGACTCCCCGAGGCCGTCGCCCGTACTCCGTGGTAGATGATCAACCAACCTTCTGGGGTTTCTATGGGTTGTGCACCCAGTCCCACTCTATCGCAATCCCAAGAACCAGGTCTCACAGCCAGGAGAATCTGATGGTCTCCCCAATGTTTCAAATCTGGTGAGAACGAAATGTAGATGTGGCCTTCCCCTCTTATGAGCGGTCTGTGGATAAGGGCAAAGCGCCCTTTGAAGCGCCGAGGAAAGAGAGAGGCATCTTTATCCTCCGGGGGAAGAAGTCTACCCAATCGCCTAAAGGTATTGAAGTCCTCAGTGGTCGCAAGAGAGACAACAGGTCCACCCCTTGAGAACGAAACATAGGTAACGGCAAATATTTGCTCTTCTTCTAACCAAACAATCCTGGGGTCCTCGATACCCCATCTCTCTTCTCGGAAACGAGCACCAGGCTTGAGAGCAGGCTCATGGTTTATACGCCAATCTCGCTTACCGTCCTTACTCCGGGCAAGCGTCAAGTGGGAGAATCCTCGCATATCTTCGACGCGCACTAGTAGCAGTGTCTCGCCCTCAAATTGCACCGCTCCCGGGTTAAAAACAGCATTTACCTCATAGGGCCAATCTGCGGCCGTCAAGATAGGGTTCTTCTCATACCGGCGAAAGAGATGACCCGCCTTTGAGGCGTTTTCACGATTCTTCATGTCCCTCCCCCCTAACTGCTGCGCTCCCTTACCAGAGACACGACAGTCGTTTGGCTTGTTTCAAACTTTGTTCTGGTAAAGCTCTAGGATATATTAGCATTTTCTGCCATTTTGGGGAAGCCGAGATGGTAGGTCAGCGAAGTCATCCACTCTGCCACCGGATGCTGAACGCCCTCGGTGGATGGTGGAACTGTTGACGTGCTAGATTTCCATGATACCCAGAGTTCTCAGGTGTTACCATATTTGAGAAGCCCACCAGAAGCAGGGCGCCGGCCGAGAGCAGGACGAGAGCCTTGATCAGGGTATCAATAGAGCTGCGCCACGTCCACAATCAAGACTGGCAGTTCATCCCGTTGCTCACTGCCAACAGTGCCGCCAGTAAAGAAAATGTCCTTAGGGTGATCAGCGGAAAGGGCGTTGAAGGGTGTTGAACTTCCGAAA
>JBHIDN010000058.1:0-7301 GCA_046760125.1 Anaerolineae bacterium | reverse complement strand
AGCCAGGTTGGAGAGGAAGGTACGCGAACGAACCAATGAGCTCCAGGCACAAACCAAGAGACTTTCGACCCTCTACGCTCTGGCCGTTACCCTCAGCCGCTCCCTGAACCTGGAGCAGATCCTGAGCGCTGCGCTAGCCAAGGTGCTCCAACTGAGAAATTTGAAGGCTGGCTGGGTCATCCTGGAGCGTGACTCCGCCGAGGAGAATGGGGAGCGATATCTGGTAACCCACCATGGGCTCTCGATGGAATTTGCCTCACGAGAGGCGAAGGCTTCCTTTGACGATTGTATTTGTCGGGAGGCTTTTCGCTCCGGCAAGGCGTTTGTGGCCGAGATAAACGAGAAGTCCTGCCCCTGGAGTGAACTTGCTAGAACAGAAGAGATACGGTGCCATGCTTGCATACCCCTCAGGTCTAAGAACCGAGTCTTGGGCGTGATGAACCTCGTTGCCTACGACGGCGACCTTTTCTCGGAAGAGGAGTTAGATCTGCTAACGGCGATTGGGCACCAAATGGGCACTGCCATTGAGAACGCGGGGCTCTATCAGGAAATCCAACGAAGAGAGGCGCTTCGTAGCCAGTTGCTGGAGGAACTCATTGAAGCCCGAGAGGAGGAGAGGAAGAGGATCGCCCGGGAGTTACATGACGAGTTCGCTCAGCGGTTATCTGCATTAGCCATGAGCGCAGAGATAGCCGAAAAAGCAGTCCCAGTGAGGATGGGTTGCCTCAAAGAGCGTCTTCGGAAATCCAAGGAGTTGGCGTTGCAAACCCTAGACGAGACACGCGATCTCATATTGAGCCTACGACCTACAATGCTAGACGATCTGGGCTTGGTTGCCGCGATCCGTTGGTGTGTGGAGAATGAATTGGAAGGCTCTGGGGTATCCTTCCTCGTGGAGAGCAATGGCTTTGATAGGGCCTTGCCTGCCGGTATCGAGATCGCTCTATTTAGAATCATCCAAGAGGCGGTGCGCAACGTGGTCAAACACGCTGCGGCCCAAAAGGTAGAGATTCGGTTGGAATTGCGGGAGGGGTTGGTCACGGCGACCGTCGCGGACGATGGGCAGGGGTTTGAAGTGCGGAAGGTTCTAGCCTCCAAAGAGGGTCCATCATTAGGCTTAATTGGAATGAAAGAGAGAGCCGAGTTTCTCGGTGGCCAACTTACCATCGATTCGCAACCAGGACAAGGAACTCGCATACGCGTGACAGTTCCGGTAAAAGAATTGGAGGCGGAATGAAAAAGATACGTGTCCTGGTCGTCGATGACCACAGTATCGTACGCGAGGGTGTTTCTTCCCTTTTGGAAGCCGAAGCGGGTATAGAGGTGATAGATGAGGCCGGGAGCGGGGAGGAGGCTCTAGAGAAGGCACGACGACTCCGACCGGATGTGGTGGTCATGGACATAGCCATGCCAGGCCTGAGTGGTTTCGATGCTACCCGCATCATCAAGAGGGAGATCCCTGGGGTTGAGGTCATTGCCCTCACCGTGCATGAACATGAGGACTATTTCTTTCGCATGCTTCTCGCCGGCGCATCGGGCTACGTGGTGAAAGGTGCGGCTTCTAAGGATCTGATAGCCGCCGTACGAGCAGCACATCGGGGAGAGGTTTTCTTGTATCCCTCAGTGGCAAGAAAATTGGTTGCGGACTACGTGAGGCGCGTGAGCGCAGGGGAAGAGGCCCCCAGCTATGATGGATTAACAACTAGGGAGAGAGAGGTCTTGAAACTCATTGCTGAGGGCTACACCAACAAGGAAATCGCGAAGAAGCTCGTCCTAAGTCCGAGCACAGTTCAAACTCACCGCGCCCGAATCATGCGAAAACTCGACCTGCATAACCGCGCCCAACTTATAAAGTACGCGATACGTCGTGGTTTAATTAACATGGATAGTTAGTTTGTAGTACATTTGGACGAGGTTTCGTAAAAAAGACGCTACAAGAAGATAGCGTCTTTTTTCATTAGATGTCATAGTTTGCACGATAACGTAGTCGCACATCATAGGCTATTATTATATTTGGAGCGCAGGTAGTAAGGTTGTATCATCTCACAGAGGTGCAGAAGAAGCCCCTTGATCTCTGCACTATCTCAGAGGGAGATAACCTTTTTCTATCTTGGTCATCCCTCATACTCTGCGGTAAGCGGTTGAGAACGGCAGACAAGGGAGTTGGGATGTCGGGAGCAGCCATGGAAAAACACCGAGTGGTAGTGCTCTATTGTCGCTCTCTCCTCGCCGCGGGTGTGGCCAGGCTTCTGAAAGAGCGAAGGGATGTGGAGTCATTGGAGCTAGATGCACACTACAGAGATGCCACCGAAGGCCTCAAAGCCTTCCGGCCAGAGGTGATCGTCCTCGATCGCAGGGACACAGATCTGAGCCGTCAGGTGGGTATCTCTGACCTACTTGCTACGAGTCCGGGGGTCAAAATAATCACCCTCGATCCTTACAGCAATGAGATCGAGATTATCTCCACCGGAGCCCAACGGAGGGTTGCCGGCACGGTCCGAAGCCTGATGAGGGAGATTCGAAAGGCACAAGGTGAGACGCCAAGTGCGGCAGGGGGCTAGGGCATTGGCTGCTCTATGTCTGGGGTTCACCTTGGTAGCCCCCCTCGTCAGGGCAGGCCCCCTGCCTCAAGATCAGGCGGAGAATAGTTGCCTAGATTGCCACCTGACCTTGGAGGGGAAGCCAGGAGAGGTGGCTAAGGAATGGCAGGATAGTGTCCATGCTCGGGGCGACGTGGATTGTGTGAGTTGTCATGGGGGCGATGCTGGTGCTCAGGAGCGGGATGTTGCCGAAGCCGCCGAGGCTGGCTCTCTGGGCACTATCCCTAAGGGGATCATACCCGATCTCTGCGGTGACTGTCACGCCGATGAGGAACGGATGCGGCCCTACGGTCTTCCCACCGATCAACTCCGTCAGTATCGGGAGGAGAGCGTTCATGGCCAGCGACTGGCTCAGGGAGACGAGAATGTGGCCACCTGCTACGATTGCCATGGTGGGCATGAGATTAGAGAGCCCAACGATCCGACCTCTTCCGTCTATCCTGTGAACCTGCCGAGCACCTGTGCCCGGTGTCATGCCGATGAGGAGTTGATGCGGCCTTACGGCATCTCCGCGGATCAATATGCGCTATACAAGGGGAGCATACATGGCTTAGCCCTCCTCCAGGAGCAAAACCTTCGCGCTCCTACCTGTGCTACCTGCCATGGCAACCACGGGGCTGCCCTCCCTGGCTACACTGAGGTACCTGATCTATGCGGGCTACAGTGTCACCCCCTGGCTGAGGAGGCCTATTTGGCTGGACCTCATGGTAGGGGTGGGGAGGGGGCACCTAACTGCGTCACCTGCCACGGCAGGCATGATGCGCGACCAGCCAGTGAGGAGATGTTCTTGGGTGCTGAGGACCGCCGTTGTGGCAGTTGCCATCTGCCCGGAACCCCGGAGAGGGAAGTCGTGGAGCGCATCTATCAAGCGCTTGCTTCCGCTGCCGAATCGCTGGTTGAGGCTAGGGCAGCACTCACCAAGGTGCGGCTCACCAGGACGAATCTAGCCGCTGAAGAGACAACGCTATTGAAGGCCCAAACCGCCCTGGGTGTGGCCAGGGTCCTTCAACATGCCTTGCGAGCTGAACCTATAGTTGAGAAGACTGATGAGGCAAAGGCTATCAGCGCTCAGGTACGAGATGATATCCAAAAGGTGACTTCGGTGGGCCAGCAGGAGATGCGAGCCCTCTTCGTCATGGTCTTGGCGCCCATCGCTGGCTTCCCAGCCCTTCTCCTAGCCAAGGGGGTATGGGATCGACTTAGGAAGAGTCCATAAGGAGTAACGACCCTAAATTGGAGTGGCTCCTTTGTTGCCGAACCATGTGTATCTCTCGGGAGCAGAGCTCTCCTCTTCTATCGCTAGCAGCGATGCTAACTAAGGGGAGGGCACCACTTCGGTCTTGAGCGCGTAGAGATGGGGAGACACTTTGGACAGATGGGTGAGTCGTCTAGCCCTTCTCCAAGGAGGTAGCAGATGCAGATACCTTTCCTGGGGAAACTGGTGAAGGCGGTACGGAACAGTCGGGTCTGGAAATCCTTCTTCCGTCACGGCTATCCTGACAACCCCCGTGACCAAAAGATGGTCATTACGAGTAATGTCTTCCTTCACCTCCATCCGGTGAGGATCTCTGTCAAGGCCCTGCGATTGAACTACACCTGGGGCTTGGGAGGGATCAGTTTCTTGCTCTCCCTCATAACTGCTGTGACGGGCATCCTCCTCATGTTCTTCTACGTTCCCTCGGTGGAGCAGGCCTACAGCGATATCCAGACACTGCAAACGAGTGTTACCTTTGGCCTCCTGATACGTAACCTCCACCGCTGGGCAGCCCACGCCATGGTAATCAGTGTTTTTCTGCACATGTGCCGGGTCTTCTACACAGGGGCCTATAAGCCACCACGGGAGTTCAACTGGGTGGTGGGTGTTGTGCTCTTGCTATTGACCTTCTTTCTCAGTTATACCGGGTACCTTCTACCCTGGGATCAGCTCTCCTATTGGGCCATCACCGTGGGCAGCCACATAGCAGGTGCGGCGCCTCTCATTGGGGAACAAGCCCGTTTGCTCCTTCTGGGCGCTTCGGAGGTGGGACAAGAGGCCTTGATTCGATTCTATACCTTGCATGTGATCACACTACCGGCTATCGGCATGGTGGTCTTGGCGGTGCATTTCTGGCGCATAAGGAAGGATAGGTTCTCGGTTTAGCTGCTCGTGTAAGGGGGCTCCATGACCATTTCAGAAAGCGATAAGAGCAAGCGGGAGGCTGGGAATCGCGCCCTAGACCGAGGAACTGGTCTCCCATGGAGGGAAAGAGGCGATAGGCGGGGTGAAGGAAACCCCCAGGAGAGGGTGATGGTCTGGCCCAATCTATTGATCATCGAGTTTCTAATCGCTTTGGCGGTGACCCTGCTTCTGTTTATCTTCTCCCTGATTCGCAATGCGCCCTTAGAGGAAATGGCCAACCCCGATCTCACTCCTAACCCGGCCAAGGCTCCTTGGTATTTCGTCAGTCTGCAGGAACTGCTCCTGCACATGCATCCCGGCCTAGCGGGAGTGATAATCCCTGCTTTGCTGATCCTCTTCCTCATGGCCATCCCCTACCTCGATGCCTCTAGGGAGGGGGTGGGCGTTTGGTTTGGCTCGACCAAGGGCCGCGTCATCGTTCTTTTCTCCCTCATCTACACCACAGTGGCGGTTCCCTCCTTGATCCTCATCGATTCCTATGTGGGGGGCGTAGGTGGAACCGGGGGCGGGATCGGCGTTTTGCTAGAGGGTTGGCCTCCCTGGATAGCAGACTGGCTACTCCCCAACATCATCATCATAGGCTTTTCAGCCCTGTTGGCCACGATAGTGCGTTTGGTATGGAAGGCAAACGCTCAGGAGATACTGATAGCCCTCTTCACGGGGTTCGTGCTCTCTTATTTCATTCTCACTTTCTTTGGATTCCTCTCTCGCGGTCCAGAGATGAGGCTCTATCCTCCCTGGGATATGCCTGGCGGTTACAACCCCTGGGATGCTTTCTAGAAAACCGATACCCTTTCGGGTGAACTAGGGTCAGGGAGGATCAAAGTGAGTGTCATGAGCGTTGAAACGGCGAAGGATGAGGGGCGGATTTCCCGGCGCCAATTACTGAGGCTCGCCTGGGGGACCTCTATGGCCATAGTGGCCGCAGAGTTGGTGGGGGTGACTCTGGCTTTCCTCTGGCCGCGCCACAAGGTCAGCGCTTTTGGCGGCGAGGTGAGAGTAGGCTCGGTGGAGCAACTCTTGGCTCAGTTCCCCGCGGGAGCGGCTCCTAAGCGGTTTCGACAGGCTCGCTTCTACCTCTCGCATGTGGAGGATGGCCTACTGGCCCTCTCCCAGAAATGCACCCATTTGGGCTGCGTGGTACCCTGGAATATGGAGGAAGACCAGTTTCACTGCCCTTGCCACAGCGGGACTTTCGACAAAAAGGGGGAGGTGTTGGGTGGTCCACCCCCCCGCCCCCTGGATCTCTTCCCCATCCATATCAGGGATGGAGAGATATATGTGGATACGAATACTGTCATCGAGAGGGATCACTACGAACCCAGCCAAGCGACCACCGTCTCCTAGAATTCGATGGGATGGATAGAGTAGCGACTCGGTGTCGTATCTGGCGGACAGGGTGAACAAGTAAATTAGAAGACCTCTACCTATGGACAGAAAGTTGTATATCGGCCTAGCCCTGACACTGGTACTCGCAATCTTGATTCCTCTCTACTGGGTATTGGAACCTTCTCGTATGGCCAGAGCCTCCGAGACGATGCAGCAAGAGGCGATAGCCAGGGGAGTTGAGCTTTTTGCTCTCCACTGCGCTTCCTGTCATGGAGAAGGGGGCGAAGGAGGCACGGGTCCCCCTCTCAAGACGATAGAGTTTCTGACCCAGAACTCGGATGAGGATATCTTCAGGATCATCGCCAGAGGCCAGGGCTCGATGATGCCAGCCTGGAGCCAGGAGGAGGGAGGTCCTCTGGCTGGTCAGCAGATAGAAGCCTTGGTGGCTCTCTTGCGAAGCTGGGAGGCCAAGGCTCTTCCTCTCCCCACCCCCACACCCTTGGTCGGCGATGGGGCCACCCTTTGGGCTCGATTCTGTGCCGGGTGTCACGGGCCAGACGGAAGGGGCACACCGGATGTGGAGCTGAAACTCAACTCTCGCCGGTTCCTATTGCTCAACGATGATGAGGCGATCCGCCAAGTGGTGGTGGAAGGACGACCCGATCGAGGGATGCCCGTATTCGGCGACCTTCTCTCAGCTGCGGAGATAGATGCCCTTGTCTCTTTCGTCCGCGAGTGGGAGGCTGGTGCCCCTCGCAGAGAACTGGGTGGAGCCACGTTGTTCGCCCGCTATTGCGCCTTCTGCCATGGCGCTTCTGGAGAGGGAGGGAGGGACCCAAATAACCCCGGTCGAGTGGTGCCCCCCTTAAACTCAGTTGAGTATCTCAGCGCTAAAGACGACCAGTTCCTCAGAGAAGTGATACTAGAAGGTCGGCCCGAGGTGGGAATGCCGCCCTGGAGGGATGTGCTGACCGATGCTGAGTTGAGTCGTCTGATCGCCTTTATGCGGGGCTGGCAGGTCTCCCCGGCGGAGTTATCGGGAGAAGAGCTGTTTGCTAGGTATTGCGCTGCTTGTCACGGCTCTGCCGGGGAGGGAGGGCCAAACCCTTTCAACCCCGAGCAGATAATAGTCTCTCTCAACTCGCCGGAATACTTGGAAAGCCATGACGACTCATCTCTCCGTGAGCTCATAG
>JBHIDN010000057.1:0-7376 GCA_046760125.1 Anaerolineae bacterium | reverse complement strand
CCTCCCCAGGTTCGCAGTCTCCCCATGCTAACTATCGCCTCCTTAGGTCTCATCGTCAACCTGGTAGGGGCTTGGATACTGGCTCGTTCTGAAGGAGGGGGGCTCAACATCAGGGGGGCGTTCTTACATGTTCTAGGAGACGCTTTGGGCTCAGTGGGGGCCATGGTGGCTGGCGTGGTGATGCTGGCCTTCGACTGGTGGCTGGCCGACCCCCTGGTGAGCGTGGGCATCGGGCTCCTCATAATCTATGGGTCCGTGCGTCTTCTTCGAGATGTCATCGATATCCTCATGGAAGGGGCCCCAGCTCACATCGACCTGACCGCTTTACAGCGTCGCATGACCGAGATCCCAGGAGTAGCCTCTGTCCACGACCTTCACGTCTGGAGCGTAACCTCCGACTTCGAAACTATGAGCGGCCACGTAGTGGTCAGCGATGATCTCGATGGGGAAAGACAACAGGAGGTTTTGGCCACCCTTTGCCAAACCTTGGCCCAAGAGTTCGGCATCGATCATGTGACTATACAACTGGAGAGCAACCGTATGGTGGAAGAAGGCCGTTTCTCCTGCCATTGTCAAGTCAACGGCGGAATCTCCATCTCAGCTCTGGGAGAAGGCGAGTCCTGAGATACCCCACATGATCAACTCACTACCCGAAGGGTAGAAGAAAGGATAGAAAATGTTATCGAGAAGTAAAGCCTCAATGTTCCTGCCTCCCATCCTGATCATATCGCTTTTGATGGGAATCTCGGCCGGCTGTGGATCGGCCACCCCGGAGCCTCCCACCATTGCTCCCACGCCCACCTGGCCGAGCCAAACCCCGGAAGGCGACCCCGTTAAGGGCTCCCCCGATGCCCCAGTGACTATCATCGAATACTCCGACTATCAATGCCCCTACTGCGCTCGTTTCGCCACAGAGACCCTACCCCTCATCGAAGAGAACTACATCGCCACCGGCAAGGTGCGCCTTGTCTTCAGGAACTTCCCGGTGCACCAACAAGCTGTTGTAGTTGCGGGAGCAGCCGTCTGTGCCCAGGAACAAGGTAAGTTCTGGCAGATGCACGATGCCTCCTTCGCTCAGCAAGAGGAGTGGTCCGGGAATCCGGATTTCATGGATCTCTTCGAAGGGTATGCCCAAGATATGGGGCTAGATACCGACCAATTCACCTCCTGTTTGAGCGCTGGAGAATGGTTGGACAAACTTAAGAAGGATTTCGAGGCCGGGCAGGAAGCCGGAGTTCAGGGCACTCCCTCCTTTTTCATCAATGATCAAGCCATCGTCGGGGCACAGCCCTTTGAAGTCTTTCAAGAGGTCATAGAGCAGGAACTAGCCAAGTGAACGATGAAACCTCTTTTGGTGTCGTTCATCAACATCGGTAGAGAAGGAATGTTAAGGAAATCGCTCGCCCTTCTATTTCTCTTGAGTCTCTTACTTCTCGTCCTCCCGGCAAGGGCCCAAGAGCCCGTAGCCCGCTTCTTCGTCTTCTACGCTGAGGATTGTTCCCATTGTCTAGCCATTGAGGCTGAAGTTTTGACCCCCTTGAGCCAGAAGTATGGGGAAAGGATCGAGATAAGGCGGTTCGAGATAACGGTGCGCGAGAACTACGAGGTGATGCGTCGCCTAGAGAAGGAGTATGGGATCGCAGGAGGTGCGATACCGGAGATATTCATCGGCGATGAGGTGTTAATCGGGGAGGAGGAGATCAGGAACAGGCTTTTGGGGCTCATCGAAGAGTATCTGGCTCTTGGGGGGTGTGATTTCCCCTCCCCAGATATCCCCCTTCCCGGACCCACGACTATAGCAACGCCCTCGGTGGAGCCCACGCCCTGTCCTGAGGAGAGAGATGTTTGTCCGCTCCCCCAGGGGCCGCCTTACCCTGTGGCCTTAGCCTACTTCTACCAGGTCGGTTGTAAAGAGTGCGACCGCGTCTCCTACGATCTAGCCTACTTAGAGCAGAAGTACCCTAACCTCCAGGTGGAGACTTTTGACATTAGGGAGCGTATCAGCCTCAACGAGGCTCTGTGCGAAAGGTATGGGGTGCCCGTCGAGTCCCGATTGATTGCACCCTCTATCTTCGTGGGAGATGACTACCTCATAGGGCAGGAGATAAACGCGGAGAGCCTTGAGGAGTTGATCGAGAAATATTCGCAAGAGGAGAGCGGGGCTCCCTGGAAGGAGATAAGAGAGGAGCAAGGGGCTGGAGCCAGCATAATTGAGCGGTTTCGCTCTTTCACTCTCTTGACCGTCCTGGGCGCTGGCCTTCTGGACGGGGTTAACCCTTGTGCCTTCACCACCATCATTTTCTTCGTCTCCTATCTAGCCTTGATGGGGCGCAAAGGTAGGGAGATCCTCCTCGTCGGTGCTTCCTTCACCGCCGCCGTTTTCCTCACCTATCTTCTAGTCGGGTTGGGCGTCCTGGGGTTCCTCCAAACGCTAGGAGTCATTAAGTTCTTCTCCCGCATCATCTATCTCCTTTCCGCTCTCCTCTGCTTCGTGCTAGTGGCCCTGAGCCTCTATGATTTCTACAAGATCCGCCAAGGGAGAATCGAGGATATCATTCTGAAGTTGCCTCAAGCCCTGCAGAGGCGAGTGCATCAGACCATCAGGGAGAGAAGGAACATCTCCGGCTTCATCCCAGCCACCTTCGTCACCGGTTTTCTCGTCTCCCTCCATGAGTTGACCTGCACCGGCCAAGTCTATCTCCCCACCATCATCTTCGTCACCCGCATGCCCGAACTGCGAGGCCACGCCGTCGCCTATCTTGTCCTATACAACCTGATGTTCATATTACCCCTGGTCATCATCTTCCTCTTAACCTTCTACGGAACGACTTCCAAACAGTTGACGGTCTTCTTCCGCGCCAGGGCTGGTACCGTTAAACTCCTCACCGCTCTACTCTTCGCCATCTTGGGAGTGTGGTTGATCCTAGCCTTAATTTAAATCTTTCAAGATATTTAACCCTTGGCCCGTTTGTCTATTGATCACCTGGAGGTGCCAGCGTCCTTACAAGATGCCGTGGGAAAGGAGCGCAGAGCACCTTCTCTCTCTTAGCCCTGAGGTGGGCTTGTGCCTCGTCGTACCCCTCGGTGGCGGCCAAGAGGTAGTCGCAGAGGACGAGAGCCAGACCTGGGGAGTCCCGGGCTATCAGTCGCTCTATCTCCTTATCAACGTGAGCGAGCATCTCTTTTAGGGTCGCTTCTCCCCCCTTGAGGGCGAAGCGAAGGGCCTCCGCATAGTAGGCCATCCCCTCCTCATGTCTGGAGGAGGTAAGGGCTTGCCTCCCCCGGAGCCAATGTAGTATGGAGAGGGGCGCCCAGCCTCCCAAGGCTTGGGCCAGTTCCTCCGCCTCATCGGCCAGTTGTAAGAAATCCTCAACCTGAGATCGGGTGACATGGATGAAGATCATGTTCACCAGGATCGCTAATTCGCTCTCTCGCTCTTCCAGTTTATGGGCGATCTCGCGGCTTTCTCGGTAGTATCGCAGGGCTTCATCCCAGAGCGCCCGCCGATGGTAGAGGGCTCCTAGGTTGTTGAGGACCACCATCTCCCCCCGGCGATCCTTGGTCTCCCGCCTCAAAGAGAGGCTACACTCGTAGCACTCCAACGCTTTATCCCACATTCCGTAGTCAACGTAGGCGTTTCCCAACTCGTTCAGTTCCCGAGCGTCGAGGTTCGTCAATTTCTTATTCATAACTTCTTCTAGGTGAAGACCTTTGCGATCTCATCCTCGGTGAAAAGGGGAAGGTCAAAAGTCCGGCCTCCCCTTCGCAACCTGAGACCTTGCTCTGGAGGGACAACCTCTCCGATAAGATAGCAAGGGGTCCCCTCCCTCTCTAAGGCTCTCTTCAATTCATCGCCATCCTCTAGCGAGACAGCAATGATCAAGGCCCCGGAGGCTATGGCTCCCAGGGGGTCGAGCCCAAATTCAGTGCAGAGCCTTTCACACTCCGGGAGAACGACCACCTCATCCCCCTCGATGAGGAGCCCCACTTTCGCCGCCTGGGCCAACTCCCAGAGCCCCATGGCTAGGCCCCCTTCGGTGGGATCGTGCATGGCGTGCACTGGAACCACGCCAGGGGCTAATAGCGCCTCTTGAAGCACGCTTATCCCCGGATGGAAAAGATAACCTTTCGCTCGCTCTAGGAAGGCCTCGCTGTAGCCCCTCTCCTTCAGGTGTGCCTCCTTTTCCCGGGCCAGGATGGCGGTGGCTTCAATGGCTATCCCCTTGGTGAGGAGAATCACATCGCCCACCTGAGCGCCACCCGTGGTGACCAACTTATCTTTCTCCACCTCCCCCAGCATCTGCCCCACCACCACGGGGCGGTTCAGATCATAGGTGATCTCCGTGTGGCCGCCAACCAGGGAGATCCCAAGATCCCGACAGGCCTGGTGTATCTCTTGGAATATCCCCTCGGCCAACGCCTCGTCCGTTTCCCCTTCCGGAAGGAGAACTGTAGCCAAGAACCATCGAGGCGTGGCCCCCATGGTGGCTAGATCGTTAGCGTTGATGCAGACCGCGTACCAGCCGATCCGGTCGGTGGCGAAGGTGATGGGGTCCGTCTTGGCCACCAAGTACCTCTTCCCCATATCGATGACCGCCGCATCCTCCCCGATGCGGGCCCCCACTATCACCCGTTCATCCTCCAGCCGATACCGCTCCAAGAGACGGGCTAGAACCTCCGCTGGCAACTTCCCCACTGGAAAACGAGCCATATTAAGAGTATAACATAATTTATGGCCTGTTGATAGATTATTTGACTTCCCCCTTCCAGCGTGCTATAAGTTAGCATACATCATGTATGGAGGCCCACAATGAAGTGGCTGCGAAGAATCATAGTTGTCATCGGTATACTGGTTCTCTTGGTCGTCCTTCTCATCCCCCTGGGAGGCTATCTTCTCCTACGCCGCTCCTTCCCCATGGTTGAGGGCACCATACAGGTGCCCGGCCTGAAAGCCCCGGTGGAGGTCTATCGGGACAAATGGGGTGTCCCCCATATCTACGCCCAAAACGTTGAAGATCTCTTCTTCGCCCAGGGGTACGTCACGGCTCAAGACCGCCTCTGGCAGATGGAGTTTAACCGGCGGGTTGGCTCCGGCACCCTCTCCGAGGTCCTGGGAGAGGCTACACTAGAGACCGACCAGTTCATACGAACCATCGGTTGGAAGCGGGTGGCGGAAGAGGAGGCAGCCAACCTGGACGAAGAGACCCGCACCATCCTTGAAGCCTACGCGGCGGGGGTCAACGCCTTCATCGATGAAGCGAACCTCCCTCCCGAATTCCTCATCCTGGGCTTCAAACCCGACCCTTGGACCCCCGCCGATACCATCGCCTGGGGCAAGGTGATGGCGTGGGACCTGGGGGGAAATTGGGAGGCGGAACTCCTCCGGGCTAGCCTCATCGAGAAGTTCGGGGAGGAGAAAGCGAGCCAGTTGGCCCCTCCTTACCCCGCTGATGCTCCCCTCGTCATCCCCTCCGAGGCCCTAGGCTATCAGGTCCCAGGCACCGATCGTCTGCGCAGGCAAGCCCACCAGTTGAGAGTACTTTTGGCAGCCCCAGGGGCTGGCCTAGGCAGCAACAACTGGGTCATCGACGGCCAAAAGTCGGCCACGGGGATGCCCCTTTTAGCCAACGATATGCATCTAGGGATCCAGATGCCTTCCATCTGGTACGAGGTGCACCTGGTGGGTGGGGGCTTCAACGTGGAGGGGTATTCCTTCCCTGGGGTCCCTGGCATCATCGTGGGCCACAACGAAGATATCGCCTGGGCGGTGACCAACGTAGGTCCTGACGTCCAAGACCTCTATATCGAGAAGGTGAACCCCGCTAACCCGGACCAATACGAATATCAAGGCCAATGGTTGGAGATGGAGATCGTGGAGGAGGTGATAGAGGTAAAGGGAGAAGAGCCGGTGGTGGAGAGGGTGCGCCTCACCCGCCACGGCCCCATCATCACCCCCGTGATAGAGGGGGTAACGGAAACCCTAGCCTTCAGGTGGACGGCCCTAGAGCCAAACCAGATATTCAAGAGCGTTCTGATGCTCAACCGGGCGAAAAACTGGGAAGCATTCCAAGAGGCTCTAAGGTTTTGGGCTGTCCCCTCCCAGAATTTCGTCTACGCCGACCGGGAAGGGAACATCGGCTACCAGATGCCAGGGTGGATCCCCATCCGGGCCCAGGGGCAAGGGCTCGTCCCCGTCTCCGGCTGGACGGGAGAGTACGAATGGGAAGGGTATATACCCTTCGACGAACTTCCCCATATCCTCAACCCCTCCAACAACTACATAGTCACCGCCAACAATAGGGTCATCGGTGACGAATACCCCTACTTCATCTCCCACGACTGGGCGGTCTACCGGGCGCGGAGACTGACCCAACTTTTGGGGAGCCAGGACACCTTATCCATCGAGGAGTTCAAGCGAATTCACGCTGACACCTATTCCATCCCCGCTGAGATATTCATGCCCTATCTACTAGCCATAAAACCGGAGGGGTGGCTCCAAGAGAGGGCCATGAACCAACTAGAGGGTTGGGATCTACACAACGAGGCTCAAAGCACCGGGGCGGGGATATTCCAGGTTTTCTACCTGATGTTGGTGAAAAATACTTTCGCCGACGAACTGGGCGACCTTTTCGCCGATTATCTAGACGCCGATACCTGGCACCATCTGGCTTTAGAGAGGATGCTGAGGGAGCCGAACAACCCCTGGTTCGACGACGTGACCACGCCAGAGCGGGAAAACAGAGATGATATAGTCCGCCGCAGTTTCGCTGAGGCCTGTGACCTTCTGGGGAAGAGGTTCGGGGACGTGCCCCACGAGTGGACCTGGGGGCGACTCCACACCGTCACCTTCGATCACCCTCTGGGGGCGGTAAAGCCCCTCAACCTCATCTTCAACCGAGGCCCCATACCCGCCCGAGGCTCCGGATTCACCGTGAATGCGGCCAGTTTCGACTACTCGGCCTTCGCCGAGGGTCTTAAGCCCATGGAGATAGGGGAGGTCTTCGCCGTCCAAAGCGGCGTCTCGCAGCGGCTCATCGTAGATCTTTCCGACTTCTCCAACTCCCTAAGCATACACACCACGGGACAGGTGGGGATCCCCTTCCACAAGCATTACGGCGACATGATCTCCTCCTGGCAAGGGGTTAAATATCACCCCCTGCTCTGGGAAAAAGATGAAATCGAGCGGAACAAGGAGGGACTGCTCATTCTAGAACCCAAGAGCGAATGACGGCGCTTCACAACGAAAGCGTGGATAGATCAAAAGGCCAGCCATATGGCTGGCCTTTGAGTTCATCGCTGCCACCGCTAACCACTCAACCTCCAAGGTTAGGCCACCTCTCCCATGGTCACCCGCACCGTCGTGCCATCCTTCCTCC
>JBHIDN010000056.1:0-7469 GCA_046760125.1 Anaerolineae bacterium | reverse complement strand
TCTCCTCCATACCGAAGCCGGTGGCCCGGTGGGTGACGAAGACATCTAGTTCGTGGAAGGAGCCCTCGTCGAGCAGGAGGTCCAGGCGTTCACGGGCGGTCAGTTTCCCCCGCTTATGCTGTCGCTCTATCCGCTCTGGCCCCCCGCCGAGTTTGGCTTCCTCGCGGAGTTTTCTTAGTTTCTCGATCTTGGGATCAAGGGGCATCATAATCCCTCACTAAGGGTTCGTGTTTCGGCACTTTGAGTAGCTTCGTCGATTAGTCTGCTAAGGAGTTCCCGATACTCGGTGAGAACACGATAGTTGTCTTTTGTTTCACCCCTGCTACCCCCTGTGTCGAACTCTATGATTTGTCGTAGGTGGGGGGTAGAACGTTTTGTGAGGAACTGCGAGATATTGCTTAAGTACCTACCAGTTTGACCTATGTCCAGTCCCACACCTTTCAAGAAGAGTTCCTCTTTGATCTCTTCTCTATCAAACGTTCTGTCCTCAGACAGGAGTATCTCGAAGAAGCTAATGAGCCTGGGAGTAAGATCTGATCTTCTTTGCAAGGTTTTTCTCAACCGCCGTTCAAGCTCGTTGATGTCGAAATCCCCTTTCTCCAAAGAGAAGGAACTCCTCGGAGGTCTTCTCATCTCCTTTTGCTTGATTTCCTTCCTCTCGACGTAGTCCCTTGCTTCCGGTAGCGGGATTATTACATCAGGTGTGATGAACAACTCTCCATGAGAATCTAGGTATGGTCTAAGCCTAACGCATTTAATGTCAACCCCGTATTCTCGAAGCCACAAGACCGCCGACAAGACATCGGGG
The DNA here is from genome assembly GCA_046760125.1 of Anaerolineae bacterium. Taxonomy (GTDB): domain Bacteria; phylum Chloroflexota; class Anaerolineae; order UBA7937; family UBA7937; genus UBA7937. Next base: position 6,661 of record JBHIDN010000056.1, on the reverse strand, counting down.
TGGAATTCTTTAGAGACCAAGATCATACGTTGGCTTTGGTTGAGATCATCCAACTCCAGATCGATGAATTCCTCGATTTGAAGTTGCGCGTCATCACTGTCCGATTCAAGGTAGTTGGCGAAGATGGCAAAGATATCATCTTGCACGAAGTTGGAGCAATAGGATACATACTTGATGGCTTGCCATTCTATGTCACTACCAGACTCATCGCGTTTGAGCTCGATGACCACTAGATTGGCTTGTTTGTCAATCGCCAATAGGTCAATCCGCCGCCTGAAGGGAAGCAGAAGTTCTTTGGAAATGACTAATAGTTCCTCACCGAGGACCTCTGGTGTCTTTTCGACCCATTCTTCGATGTCAAATCTCTCCATCAGTTCTAAGTCGGCGAACTTGGCTACATCCAGTGGAACTAGCCTCTTGTTCTGTAGATCAACCCTATACATGGAACACCCCCTATCGTCAATGACGTCCCTTTGACACTCGCTGAATAGTGAATGGCGATCTAGTCCCTCAACTCATGATGGGCTATCACTAACCTCTGCACCTCGCTGCTTAGCCTCAGAGTAGACTTTCGAAATCTTCCCAATCGAGCCCCGCTTGTCGAAGGATATTGGCCAGAGTGCCTGGCGGGATGATCCTACCCCTGTGTACTGGTACTGTGACACGGCGTCCGCTTTCAGGATGGCGATAGATACGATGGCTGCCTCGGGTGCGAGAGAGGATGAATCCGGCTTTCTCTAACACTTTGGCCACTTTACGGCCAGTGACACGGGGCCTCCGAGGCATCCTACACAGCCACTTTCACTTGCTCGATCGTGTCTGGAGGGATCGGTTCGCCGTGACTCTCCAACTCCTCTAAATATAGCGCGATCGCTTCCTTGATGTTTGACAGAGTTTCTTCCTTATTGGCCCCGTAGCTGAAGCAACCTGGTAAGGCGGGCACGATAGCGTTGTAGTAGCCGTCAAACTCAGGATCTGTCTCAGGCTGCAGGATCACTGTAAAGATGCGTTCTTCCATCAAAGCCTCCTTCATTTCAACTCATGATGGGCTATCACTAACCGCTGGACCTCGCTGGTGCCCTCGTATATCTCCGTTATCTTGGCGTCCCGGAAGTACCGCTCTACGGGATACTCCTTCATATATCCATAACCCCCATGGACCTGAATCGCTTTGGTCGCCGCCCACATAGCGGTCTCCGAGGCGTATAGTTTCGCCATAGCCGCCTCGCGGGTGTACCTTTCTCCTCTGTCCTTCTTGAGGGCCGCCTGGAAGAGAAGTAGGCGTGCCGCCTCTATCCGGGTGGCCATATCGGCGATCATCCACTGGATCGCCTGGAAGTGGGAGATGGGCCTCCCGAACTGCTCCCGCTCCTGGGCGTACTTCGCCGAGGCCTCGAAGGCTGCTTGGGCGACCCCCAGAGCCTGGGCGGCGATGCCGATCCTCCCCGCGTCCAAGACCTCCATCGCTATCTTGAACCCCTCTCCCTCCTCCCCCAGCCGGTTGGCCACCGGGACATGGCACTCTTCTAGAGTCAGGGTGGTGGTATTGGAGGCGCAGATACCCAGTTTCTTCTCCGGCTTGCCGTGGGAGAAGCCAGGGGTATCGGTGTCCACCAGGAGGCAACTGATCCCTCTATGTCTCTGGGTAGGGTCCGTCCTCACGAAGAGGACGACGAAGTCGGCCACGCCGCCGTTGGTGATGAAGTTCTTGCTCCCGTTGACTATGTATTCGTCGCCTTGGCGCACGGCCATAGTCCTCTGGTTGGCGGCGTCGGAACCGGCTTGGGGTTCGGAGAGGCCGAAGGCGCCGATCTTCTCAAAGGAGGCAGCGGGCCGCAGGTACTTCTCCTTCTGTTCCTCAGTCCCATAGTGAATCAGGCCATGGCAGACCAGGGAGTTCTGGACGGACATAATCGCCCCCGTGGCCGCGCAGGCCTTGGAGACCTCCTCCACGGCTAAGATATAACTTATGGTGTCCGCGCCGATCCCCCCATACTCCTCGGGGACATCGATCCCCATAAGGCCCAGTTCTCCCATCTGCTTCAAGGTCTCGAAGGGGTACTCTTCCGTCTCGTCGATGAGGGCCGCCTGGGGAGCCAAGACCTCAGTGGCGAACTCCCGCGCCATGTCGCGGATCATTCGTTGCTCATCGGTGAGTTCGAAATCCATCTCTTTCTCCTTGGAAGTTGGCTATTCATTCTTAGTGGAGGGGAGACTTCGACTTCTGGGTGAGCCTATTCAACCGCTCACCCATAATTTTCCAGGTTCATCTTCTGACTTCTACACCCTCTCCACGCTCATAGCCACCGCTTCTCCGCCGCCCAAGCAAAGAGCGGCCAGTCCCAATTCGGCGTCTCGGTCCTGCATGGCGTAGAGCAGGGTGACCAGGATGCGGGCCCCGCTACAGCCTATGGGGTGTCCCAGGGCGATGGCCCCACCATGCACGTTGACCTTCTCCCAATCCCACCCTAACTCCTTCCCATCGGCCACGATTTGGGCCGCGAAAGCCTCGTTCACCTCTAGGAGATCGAAATCATCGAGTTGATAGCCTGTCCTCTCTAGTAACCTACGGATGGCGTGGACCGGGGCGATGAAGAGCCATTTGGGCTCCACAGCCGCCTGGGCATAGCCGGTGATGCGGGCCCAGGGCTCCAAGCCTAGTTCCTTGGCCTTGCTAGCGCTCATCACCACCAGGGCGGCGGCCCCGTCGGTGATGCCCGGGGAGTTGCCCGCGGTCACGATGCCATCCTCCTTAAAAGCAGGACGGAGTTGGGCCAGGGCCTCTAGGCTGGTCTCTCGCCGGGGCGCCTCGTCGGTGTCGAAGGTGATAGGCTCACCCTTTCGCTGAGGCACGGTAACGGGGACTATCTCCCCTTTGAACTTGCCTTCATCGATAGCCCCTATCGCCTTCTGGTGGCTTTTGAGGGAGTATTCGTCGAGTTCTTGACGGGTGATCTTATACTGCACAGCGATGAACTCAGCAGCCATGCCCATATGCCAGTTCATAAGGGAACACCAGAGCCCATCGTATACCGTAGCGTCGATGAAAGGGGTATCGGCCATAGGGTATCCCAGTCGGTAACCCTCGCGCGCTTTGGGGAGTAGAAAGGGTCCCAAGGACATGTTCTCCATCCCTCCAGCCACGATTATCTCGGCGTCGCCGGCTTTGATCGCTTGCGCACCTATCATAGCCGCCTTGAGCCCGGAGCCACACACCTTATTCAGCGTGGTGGCTCCCACCGTGGGGGGGAGTCCTCCTTTAAGGGCGGCCTGGCGCGCCGGCGCCTGGCCCTCTCCCGCAGAGATGACGTTACCCATGAGCACCTCGTCCACCAGGGCTCCATCGAGGCCCGCCCTCTCAACGGCAGCAGCGATAGCCACCCCCCCCAGTTCCACGGCAGGGATGGTGGATAGTGTCCCCTGGAAACGACCGATGGCTGTGCGTGCAGCGCTAACTATGACGACCCCTTTGTCCATCGCTCTCTCCTCATTTGTAATGGTTATGAGCATCACGAGAGCGAGACTGCGCCTCGCTCTGCCGACCGTGACCCTCCAGGGCGTATGATAGCAGAAAAGGGGGCTTTTGGCTAGTTGGGGGCTTTATAGGGAATAGTTGGGGTAAAGGGAGAAGGGTGGAAGGAGCGAAAGCAGGTTAACCCTTGAGGCTTATCGCTTCTTTGGCGCAGGCGACTATGTGCTCCGCCGTGAGGCCGTACTCCTCTAGGAGTTCTTCAGGCTTCCCCGACTGAGCATAGGTGTCCTCTATAGCCACCATCTTTACCGGGACGGGGTAGTTTTCAGTCACCACCCGAGTCACCTGGCTCCCCATCCCTCCCGCGGCCAGATGCTCCTCGGCGGTGACGATGGCACCGGTCTCCCGAGCAGCGGCGATCACCGCCTCGCGGTCTATAGGCTTGACGGTGTGCATATCTAACACCCGGGCTTCTATCCCCTCCTGGGCCAGGGTTTCGGCTGCTTGCAGGGCCCTGGAGACCATGAGGCCGTTGGCGATGAGCGTGACATCATCGCCAGAGCGGAGTAGGTTGGCCACGCCGATGGTGAAGGGACAACCCCTCTCATAGATGAGAGGGAATTTGGGGCGGCCGGTCCGCATGTAGACCGGGCCCACATGCCGAGCCATAGCCCGGGTTGCGGCTCGGGTCTCATGTTCATCGGCGGGGACGAGCACCACGAAGTTGGGTAGGGCACAGGCCAGAGCCACATCCTCTATCCCCATCTGGGAGGGACCGTCCTCACCGATAGAGATACCGGAGTGGCTACCCACGACCTTAACGTTGAGGTTGGGGAAAGCCACCGACATCCGAAGTTGATCGAAGGCGTTGCACATGATGAAACAGGCGAACGATGCGGCGAAGACGGTCTTGCCAGAGGCGGCTAGGCCGCTGGCCACGCCCACCAGGTTGGATTCGGCAATGCCGAAGTTGAAGAAACGCTCCGGGAACTCCTGGGCGAAATACTCGGTGCGGGTGGAGTTGTTGACATCGCCGTCTACTACCACGATATTGGGGTCCTCATGGCCCAGTTCCAAGAGGGCCTCGCCGAAGGCGTTGCGCGTGGGCTTGCCCAGCCTGAATTCCATGTCACATCTCTTCGATCTCTTTTAGCGCCACTTCTGCCTGCTCGGTTGTCAAGGGGACGCCGTGGAACTTGTTGCCTCTGTCCTTCTCGATGAGAGAGACCCCTTTTCCCTTGACGGTGTGAGCGATGATGACCGTGGGTTGACCATTGGTAGCTTTGGCTTCCTCAAAGGCTTTGAAGAGGGCCTCAAAATCGTGACCGTCGATCTCGATAGTGTGCCAGCCGAAGGCTCGCCACTTCTCTTTCAGGGGCTCTAAGGGCATCACCTCTGGGAGGTAGCCGGTCTGCTGATAGTGGTTATAGTCCATGATGGCGGCAAGGTTATCCACCTTATATTTGTTGGCGCCCATAGCCGCTTCCCAAACCTGCCCTTCATCGCACTCTCCATCGCCGAGGAGGACATAGACGCGGTAATCGCGGCCGTCCAGACGAGCGGCCAAGGCGTGGCCCAGGCCGATGGAGAGCCCTTGTCCTAGCGAGCCGGTGGAGGCCTCTAACCCCGGGACGCGGAGCATGTTGGGGTGACCTTCCAGGGGGCTGCCGATCTGGCGGAGGGTGGAAAGCCACGCTATCGGGAAATACCCCCGCTCGGCCAGAACAGCATAGAGGACCGGGCAGCCGTGTCCCTTGCTCAGGATGAAACGGTCCCTGTCTGGCCAATCGGGGCGAGAGGGGTCGTGGCGCAGGACCCCGCCGAAATAGAGAGCCACCAGGATCTCAACCGCGGAGAGGGAACTGGAAGGGTGACCCGACCCAGCCGCGGTGGTAGTAATGATTATGTGACGACGGATAAGGCGAGCCTTCTCCCGCAGTTGAGATAAAGATAGTTTCTTCTGCATCGAGGGGTCCCTTGGGCTAGCCACACCTCATTCTAATCAAAAAGGGCTAAAATTGCAACGGGTAATCATATTTCTTCTATGAAGTCAGCGGTGAACCCCTTGTCGTTTGGCGAGAACCACAGGGTTCCTGCGTGGCGTCAGATGTTATCATCTGATGCTTTTGGCTGTCAGCCTGCCCCGGTACCCTGGCCCGGTACTTGCCAGGCCGGGCTTGCCAGGCTGGGGGAGGTAACTCCTGCCAGCACTGAAAGGGCGGTCGCATCTTGTTATAAGCAGAAACCTCGGCTCTCCTCTTTCACGCCTTTCTGCAACGGGAATTTACCAGAGGGGGAGGTCTCTGTCAATCCCGTCATGTTGACAGGGTGCCTATCTCTTGGCTATTATGGGTTCATGGAAGAATTGACGCCAGAGGGAATCCGAGAAGGGCTGGTCACTAAATTTGTGGGGCAAAAGGTCGTTTGCTTTGAAAGCATCGGCTCCACCAATGAGGTGGCGAAGGGACTAGTCGATAAAGGCGCTCCAGAGGGAACATTGGTAATCGCCGAGGAGCAGACGGCGGGGAAGGGAAGGCTGGGGCGGCGCTGGATAGCCCTCGCAGGAACGGGCCTCCTCTTCTCCCTCCTTCTCTATCCGGATCTTACCTTAGAACAGATCCCTCGTCTCACTATGCTCGCTTCCCTGGCTGCCGCAGAGGCCATCGAGTCGGTTGCTGGGCTCCCAGTGAGGTTCAAGTGGCCCAACGATATTATGATCCGAGGCAGGAAGGCGGGTGGGGTCTTGACAGAGGTGGGGGTTACAGGGGAGAGGCTAGATTATGTTGTGGTGGGGATAGGCTTGAACGTGAACTGGAACCCCTCTCAGGTGCCGGAGTTGGCGGGGAAGGCGACAGGCCTCTCTGAGGAGTTAGGGCGTGAGGTCTCCCGATTAGAGTTGCTTCAAAGGGTGCTCCTCTCTATGGAGAGGGAGTATCTCCGACTACAAGAAGGGTACCTGCCTCACGAGGTTTTCACCTCGCGCCTGGCGAACATGGACCAGAAGGTGGAGGTGGTTCTACCCAGAGGCAAGGAGGAAGGCTTTGTGGATGGGGTGGATGGTGAGGGGGCGCTCCTCCTGCGAAGGGACGATGGCACGACGGTGCGGGTGACCATGGGAGAGGTGGCCTAACCTTGGAGGTGGCGGCGATGAACCCAAAGGCCAGCCCTAGGGCTGGCCTCTTGATCTAT
>JBHIDN010000055.1:0-7480 GCA_046760125.1 Anaerolineae bacterium | reverse complement strand
TTATACGAACTCGCCCTTTGCCCACCTGAAAAAGGTGTGCCAACGATATACTCACATGGCTGTGTATCGCAGGATTTGTCGCAGTTCTTAGACGGGCTGTGGTTCGGCGTAAACCAGCATGACTTCGCTTAACGGCATTTTTGCCGTTCGCGGAGTTTATCCCCCTTTGCGGGACTTCGCGAACACGTATTATGGCTGGCGCACATGCGCCTATCTGTTCCCGAACTGGGCTGCCAACCTCAAGGGCACACGTCGCCGGCCTCAGCCTTTTTGTGCCTTTGGTGCATAGCGTTTTATATGGAAAAATGGCGGCATAATCAATAGTTAGGCGGGGGCTGAGCTCCAGTCCGTTGGGCAGGCCGCCGTCATCGAACAACAGGTTTGCAACAGCAGAAGTAGAAATATGAAAACTATCAGAGATGCTCTAAACCACATAGACGCACTCATCAGAGGCGGGTGGGAGATAGCTTTAATTTGGGCCGCCCTTGCCTTATTGGTACACAACGAAGTAAATATGCAAACAACCATTTTACTTATTGCTATCGCGGTAGGGTATGGGCTTGCCTTTGTTATCAATGATTATCATGATGCCTCATTTGATGCTGAGGATGAATTTAAAGCACAACGCAACTTTTTTGTACACAATGAAATCCCCAAAGGTAAAACGTTGCTTATTCTGATGGGTATCAGTAGCTTCCTGTTCCTTGCTTTTGCCCAATTCGGTATCAAAGGACTTGTCATCCTGGCCCTGTGCTTTTTTGTCATGTGGGCATACTCGGCAGAACCCCTACGCTTCAAAAGTCGGCCAGGGTTTGACTTGCTGATTCATGCTTCGTTTATACAAACCTTCCCGTACTTAATTTGTCTATTTTTAGTTGGCGCTGCCTGGACTCGGCTTGATTATGCAATGCTTTCTCTGGCCCTTTTTGCATCATTGACGGCTCAACTAGAACAGCAAGTGCGGGATTTTGAAGTTGATTCGAAAACTGATACCAATTTTACAACAAGGTTTGGGCTCAAAACCACAACCATATTTTTAAAAGTTGCTAGCTTAGCACTAGTTTTTATACTTTTGGTCTACGTCATAAATGGAACGGCACCTCTATCTTTACTTCCCTTAGCTTTCATTGCCCTTCCGTCTATGGCCCACAGATTTATTCGAGGGCGGGAAGCACCCCGATCTGAAAACCTTGCCGCGTTTTCCTTAAAGGCTGGGGTACTTTACATAGGTATTGTTTATCTTTATGTTTTGCTGACTGGATAGCAATTGCCGAATGTTATAGGAACGCTGCCGAGTGCGGCACGCCTATAAGTCGCTCTTATAATTGCCCAAACCTATGCGAATTCCATCGGTTAAACTAAGGGAGCGGACTCGATGCCCAGCAGGATAAGAAAAGAAGCGGCACAGGCACAGACGGAATATGCTTTGCTCCTGGTCGCGATAGGCCTGGCTTCATTACTCATGCTCCTCTACTTCGGCGGTTGGCTTAGTGATATCTACCAATGGATCATCAATCAATTGCCAATCTGAAATCGAGGGCTATCTGCAGGTTTCAAAGCGCCCCTCCTCCGGTGGTGGGGGCTATCCTTCAAGGGCGAAGGAGGCGAAAATGGAACTCGACCAACTGATCAAGGTGGCACGCGGCGAAGAGAAGGCCGACCTGCTTCTCAGGAACGCCCAACTAGTGAACGTCCTCTCTGGGGAGATCCATGAGGCTGATGTGGCCCTCTTCGGTAGTTGGGTCGTGGGCCTGGGGGCTTACGAGGCCCGGGAGGTAATAGACCTGGAGGGCGATTACCTCTCTCCCGGTCTCATCGACGGCCATGTACATATCGAGAGCGCCATGATCCGTGTCCCCGAGTTCGCCAGAGCAGTGGTGCCCCATGGGACTACCACGGTGGTCATCGACCCCCATGAGATCGCCAATGTCATGGGCCTGGACGGCATAAGATATATGCTGGAATCGAGCAAGTATAACCCCTTAAGCGTTTATGTGATGGTGCCCTCTTGTGTTCCCTCTACGGAGATGGAGACGGCGGGGTCTCACCTCACAGCCTATGATATATGGCCCCTCTTGAGCGATGAATGGGTTTTGGGGGTGGCGGAGATGATGAACTACCCCGGCGTGTTAGAGAGGGAGCCAGATGTCTTGGAGAAGATTAGGATCGCTCGGCATAGTCGTATAGACGGACACGCTCCGCGCCTCACCGGTCGAGATCTGAACGCCTATGTGGCGGCTGGCATCTCCTCCGATCACGAATGCACCACCCTGGAGGAGGCACGGGAGAAGTTACGCCTGGGGATGTATATCATGATCCGGGAGGGGAGTGTGGCCAGGAATTTGGAGGCCCTACTCCCTTTAGTGACACCAAAAAACGCTAGACAATTCATGTTTGTGAGCGATGACCTCCTCCCCGCGGACCTTTTGGACGAGGGACATATCGATCATATAATCCGGAAGGCGGTCGGTTTGGGGCTTGACCCCCTCCTTGCCATCCAGCTAGCCACCACAAACACCGCTCGATACTTCGGTTTGAACGATCGGGGAGCCGTCTCCCCCGGCTATAGGGCTGATCTGGTGGTCTTCGATAACTTCCACGATCTCAACATCAAGAAGGTCTTCCGGGACGGACAACTGGTAGCCCAAGATGGACAACTTATGCCCGGGGTCCTCACCCCTCGGGAGGTGCCCTTGCGTAGTTCCATCAATGTGGCTTGGATATACCCAGAGGATTTCCAAATACAGGCGGAAGGCAAGCGGGCTAAGGTAATCGGGCTGACACCCCAGCAAGTGGTGACCCAGAGATTGGTGGAGGAGGTGAAGATAGAGGATGGCCTGGCGGTGGCCGATGTGGGGCGAGACATCCTCAAGTTAGCGGTCGTCGAAAGGCATCAAGCCTCAGGGAACATAGGGTTGGGCTTTGTCAAGGGGTTCGGCCTCCAGCGAGGGGCTCTGGCCTCCTCCGTGGCTCACGACTCCCATAATATCATAGTGGTAGGGACCAACGATGCCGATATGCTCAAGGCGGCGGTGGCCATCGTGAAGATGCGCGGGGGGTTAGTCGTGGTGGCTGACGGCGAGGTGCTAGCCACCCTCCCTTTGCCTATCGCCGGGCTTATGTCTGACAAGTCGATCGAGGAGACAAGGGTCGAACTGGATGAATTAGAGACCGCGGCCCAGGGTCTGGGCTGTCAGGCAGATAACCCCTTCATGGCCATGTCGTTCTTGGCCCTCCCTGTCATCCCCGAACTCAAGTTGACGGACAAGGGGCTGGTAGACGTAACCCAGTTCAAGATCGTTCCTCTATTTGAGAAGTAGGCAAGGGTTGTCTATGTTTCAAGTTATGCTTGCTGGGCAGTTGTAGCCTGTGAAACCTATGCAGGCTTCGAGGGGGTGGCGGAGAATCAGGGGAAAAAGAGGGCGTAATTAACCTTAAACTTGCCCAGAAAACCTTGTAGAATCAGTGTTTTGGTACTGATCAACAGGGTAAATCATGAATAATGTACTAGAGTGTAATACTCATAATGGCTAGCAACACGGGTTGGCGGGTCTCACCTAAACCCGAATATCTCTCCGCCGGCCTTGATCGCTTTCCAATTCCAGTCGTAGGCCAAGGAGATCTCGGTGTGGGCGGCGAAACCACAGTTAGCGCAACTTATCTGGGCCCGGTTCCTGAGGTAGCAACCATGGGTGATGGTCCCATTAGGCTCCACGCTGGCGACGAGCCAAGGGTGACAAAGCCAACTGTTATCTTTGAGCGCCTCTAATGCGGTCACCGAATCGCTCACCGGATAGCCCTCTTTCTTGAGAGCGATGAGTTGCTCCAAGACCTTGCGCCGCTCAGGAAAGGGGAGAAACAGGTCCTCCGTCCCCTCATAGGGGTAATAGAACTGGATGGTGACACCCTTCACCTTAGGGGCCAAGAACTTGACCAGTTCCGGTATCTCCTGCCAGTTGCGCCGGTTGATGGTAATGTTGGCGAAGAGTTTGGGGTGAGAAGAAGCCTCGATGTTGGCTATCACCTTGTCGAAGATGGGGCCCCGATTGTAGTTATGGTTCTCCCTGAGCCCGTCTATACTCACCCAGAGGATGTCCGCCTGGCTATCCAGGGGTAGAGTCCCGTTAGTGGTGATCCCCACACAGAAGAAAAGCCTCTTCGCTTCAGCCACGATATCTGCCAAGGCATGCTCCCCATCCCGCCAGAGGAAAGGCTCACCCCCTTCTAAGATCAAAAGGCGTACGCCATCCTCATGGAGTCGCCTCATCGCCTCTTGGGCCTGATGGAAAGTTATACCGGAGCCATCTCTCTTCCAAAAGGGACAACCCCGGCAATGGAGGTTGCAGTGGTGCGTGACCTTCAGCCCCGCCAGGAGGGGCTGCCTCCGCCCCAAAAGCCGGCTCTTCAAATTATGCTCCAAAAAGTAGAGGTAATCTTCTCCGAACATCTCTCTAGACCCGTAATGATCCCATTTTGATAATTTTATCACAAAGTCAAGGCGCTCGCAAAGAGGGCATAAGCATTTGGGGGAGTCCCGGCGAGGTGTTAATACCAAAAACCATGTCCTAACCTGACACCAGAGCTGCTAATTACTTGCTCTACAGAGGGGCTTGGCTCAAAAGACAAGGCCACTCTTCATCGAGTAGTCGATCGCGTGAAGCCCGTGCCTCTTGCGCTCCTTAAACGGTTGGCTACTTCAAGGCCCCTTCCACGAAGGCCAAACACCTTTCAAGGTTCCGTCTCGCCTTGCCTGGCCACCAGGCCCCAAGAGCAAAGGGGCTTATCTCCACGGTGACCGGGCCGCTATAGCCATCCCGCTTCAGGCGACGCAGGAGTTCACCTAAAGGCAGATACCCCTGCCCCGGCATCTGGTGGTGCTGGAAGAAGGTCTGAGAATAAGACCAGCCTCCCATCGGCTTCTCACGGCGTAGGTCGCTAAGATGGATATTCACCAGGCGAGGCCTAAGGATCTCGTAGGCTTCGATAAGATCGTAGCCAAATGTGCCGGCATGGGCCGTATCCAGAGTCAGATGGAGATCATGCTTTTCGGCGAAATCTCTCAACTCATGCAGGTCGCCGAGGAGATAGCCCCTATCCTCTCCCGCGAAGAGGGCTAGATTCTCCAGAGTGAGGAGTGGATCCTCCCCACAAGCCTCTAAGATCGCTCCCAGATCTCGCAAGCCCCCTCCTTCTAGACTCGTAACCTTGGGAGCATGGATGACCAACATGCGGCAACCCATCTCCCTCCCTAGATGAACCATCCTGGGCAATAGTTCTCCCAGGTTCAACCCTTGGGGACCCGAGAACATAGGGGGGTGCAAGCCATAGACGGGGAGGTCATACTTTTGCGACAACTCCCGTACGTAACGACCGCCCCGCCACCTCACCTCTGGACCCATAGCCAACTCCAGGCCAGAGAAGCCCAACTCTTTGGCTAGCCGAAAGGTGTAGCGCAGGGGATATAGATAAAGGGAGGCCCCAGAAAGGCATATCTCTAAAGAACTCTTCATCTCTCCGTCACCACCCAATACCTTGCCCCATCGGTCACCACCTCGATGGTGCCCTCCTCATCGGTGCGCAAGGTGGTAAGGTCCGAGAGTCTAGCCAACGTCTCGGGGGCCGGATGGCCGAACTTGTTCTCGCCCACGGAAATGATGACCAGTTGAGGGCTCACCTCTCGCAAGAAAGGAGGGGTCAAAGAGGTCGCCGCCCCATGATGGGGCGCTTTGAGCACCAGGCTCCTCAGGGGCTGCCCTGAGGCCAGAAGGGCCCTCTCCCCTTCCTCCTCTATATCCCCCGTTAAAAGTAAAGAGGCTCGCCCCATGGTCACCTTAAGGACCACCGAGTTGTTATTGACATCAGACCCCGTCCCGGCGAGCAATCTCTGGGGCGGGTGAAGGACCTCCATCACTACCCCATCCCCCAATTCTATGCGTATCCCAGCCTCTACCTCTCGATGCGCCACTCCCCTTTCTTCGATGGATTCCCAAAGGGTTCGACAAATCTCTGTTACACAACTCTGTCCTGGATACAAGAACTCCCCCACACCATAGCGCTCAAATACCCCTATCAAGCCAGCCAGATGGTCCTCTTGGGGGTGGGTTAGGACTACCAGGTCCAGGGAGCGATCCCAGAAGGGTAACCCCTTTCCTAGGGCGAAGGTGACAGCCGCAGGGCTAGGGCCGCCATCTACTAGGATTTGGTGACCGCTGGGGCTCTCTATGAGGATGGAATCGCCCTGCCCCACATCCAGGAAAGAAACGTGCAGTCGCCCATCAGGAAGGGTGAAGAGGGCGAGCCAAACGAGTAGGGCGCCAATAGTCAAGGTGCCAAGGACCGCCCCCATAGGTAAACGCTTAGCCATCGTCTTCTCAAATCCTCGCCAGGAAAGAGATCTCCCCCTTACCATCCAAAAGGCTATCAATACCCCATAAAAGAGCACGGCCAAGCCGAGGCTGAACCCCCCTATATCTACGGCCGCCCAAGGCCAGCCCGCTGTCCTTCGCACCACAAAAACGGTCCAGGCTAGGGGGAGCCAAGCGGCCCAAGCCAAAACCTGCCCTAAAGGCTGCGTGATGAGCCCCAGGATGGTAGCCACTCCCCCCAGGATCATCACCCCCGCCTGGGCGGGCACGATAAGGGCGTTGGAGAGAAGAGAAACGAGGGAGAACTGGCGGAAATTATGGAGGATGATGGGAAGGACCCAGATCTGGGCTGCCAGAGTGACGATGATGCTCTCTCCCAAGACTTCAAATCCTGAGGAAAGAAGCCCCCATGATAGGCCGTCGAGACGGGAGACCAGCCACCCTTGCCAAGAGGGCACAAAGAGGATCAAGCCCAGGGTAGCAGCAAAGGAGAGTTGGAACCCCAGGTCCCAGAGAGTGAAGGGGTTAAGGAGGGTCATCAGGAAAGCGGCAACCACCAGGGATATGAGGGCATGGCTGTACCGCCCCAGGTGGATGGCTATGATATAGAGGCCTCCCATTATCGCCGCCCGCACCACCGGAGGATCGGCCCCTACAAGCAAGGTGTAAAGGACGATGCCGCTGAGAGCGAAATAGAGGGAGCGATTTCGGCCCAGGATCCTCTGGCCTATATAAGAGAGGAGCCCGGCTACGATAGCGATGTTGAAACCGGAGATGACGATGATATGGGTCGTCTGTGTGCGGTTGAAGTCGTCCAGGAGATCCTTCGGGATCTCAGAATCTCGGCCCAGGAGGATACCCGAAAGGAGAGAAGCCTCGGGCTCAGGCAAGAGAGCCCGGATAGTAGCCTGGGCCCTGTCTTTCAGGGTATAGAGAGCGGCATAGAGAGGGTTTCCTTGGCCCTGAGCCAGGCTATCTATCTGGGGATAGCGGAGTAGTGTGTAGATGCCTTGTCGAGCCAGGTAATCCTTGTAGGAGAAACTCTCGAACTCCGGAGGCGTCTCCAACTCCCCTTCGATCTCCAATAGGTCGCCATAAGCGTAGCCAGGATAGCG
>JBHIDN010000054.1:0-7553 GCA_046760125.1 Anaerolineae bacterium | reverse complement strand
CGCCGAGGGGAACTTCGCCGAGTTGACCGAGACAGCCCGCCAGTTCGTGGCCGCGATTAGGGGCGCCAAGGGAGCCTGAGGAGGGAAGGTGAGACGGATCATCAATACCTTAGAGAGGAGGCCCGATCCGGAGGTCGTCGAGGGGTTTCGGGAACTCCTTAAGATATATAGCCCTTCTTGTGTGGTGGCTGACTCCATGGAGCGGGCAGGGGTAATGCATAGTAGTATCAAGCCTCTGACCGATAGTCGGTTCGTGGGCGTGGCCCTCACCGTCAAACTATACCCGGGCGACTTGGTAGATTGTCTGGACGCCTTGAAGGTGGCAGGACCTGGTGATCTCATCGTCGTCGATGCCTGTGGCGATACCGAGACCTCCGTCTGGGGGGGACTGATGGCTGGCCTCTGCCAACAGAAGGGGGTAGTAGGCGCAGTGGTCGACGGGGCTATTCGCGATACCGACGAAATCCAAGCCTTGGGTTTTCCCATCTGCACCAGATCCGTCGTACCCCGTTCCACCCACTCTCCCTATTCTCAACGGATGGAACCGATCGAGGTAAACGTTCCCATCACCTGCGGCGGGGTGCGAGTTAACCCCGGAGATATAGTCTTGGCCGATGAGATCGGTGTGGTAGTAGTGCCCCAGGAAGAGGCCAGGGAGGTGTTAGCTAGAGCCCAGGCTCAGGCTGCCCAGGAGGAGGCCACTAGGCAGCGGATCAAGGAAGGCAAGACAGTGGAGGAACTCCTTAGCGAGTTTGGCCGTTTGTGATGGGAGAATCAGAAGGAGGGAGGTGATGCTTAGTTGTAATCTATCCGATCTACGCTTTTGTTCTTGGGACAGGTGTTACGATCAAGGAGGGGGCAAAGAATGGGGGAGAAGCACGAATTGAAGAAAGTCTTTAGGCGGCCCCTCAGCCGTCGCGATTTTCTGAAAGCCGCTGGCGGTGCCGGGGGGGCCCTAGTATTGGGTGGTCTGGCCTCAGCCTGTGCCCCGGCAGCGACGCCGACGCCCACGACGGCACCGGCCGTCCCGGTGGCAGCGGTTGAAGGTGCCACTCCGGAGGAGCGGGCTCTCAACGGGATCAAAGCGCTCAAAGAGGCAGGCAAGATCAAAGACGGCGATACTTTCACCATCATGCATCACTCCGGTCAAAGAAACAACATAGTCCCTGCCTTGGAGGAGTGGAACAGGCTCACCGGGCTCAACTTCCAATCCGCAGAGGTCGGGCTGGAGGCGGATATCTATACTAAGGCGATGAACGAGGCCGTAGTCCGCACTGGTGATTACGACATCTTTCTGACTTTCTGCAACTGGATCGGGGACATGGCCGAGGCTGGTCTCATCGTCGACCAGACGGATTGGTGGGCGAAGTACGACCCGGAGGTGGACCATGGACCCAATGCCTACGTTCCGCCTTTGGACAAGTTCACTAGCCTCTACAAAGGGCGTCGCTATGCCCTCGGTGCCGACGACGACGCCTTCAGCCTCTTCTACCGCAAGGACATAATGGAAGCCGCCGATAAAGCCGCCTTCGAGGACAAGTATGGTCGAGAGTTGGCGATCCCCAACACCTGGGAGGAGTTCGACCAGTGGATCGAGTTCTTCGACCGGCCGGATGAGGGCTATAGGGGTGCCCATATGTACGCTGAGCGATACTTCGCCTACACCGCCTGGGCAGCCCGTTTCATCTCCAAGGGAGGTGCTTACTTCGATGACAACATGGATCCCCTCATCGTCTCTGACGAGGGGGTAACCGCCCTGGAGGAGCAGATCCGGCTCACTCAGAACCATATGTTCGAAGACGCGGTCACCGGCGACTGGTCGGTGGCCTATACCCGCTTCCCGGAGGGCTCGGTCTTCTTCGCCTGGGCTTGGGCCTCTTTGGGCAAGTGGGCTCAGGATCCTGAGACCTCGAAGATCGTCGGCAAGGTCGGCTACATGGAATGTCCGGGCACCATGCATGATGGCACCCTGATCCGGGCTGTGCCCCACGTAGTGGGCTGGTCCTTCAGCGTCTCTCGCTACGGGAAATGCCCAGAGGCGGCCTACTGCTGGATCCAGTGGTTCACCGGCCCCACGGTGGGGTTAGACGCCATCGCCCGGGTAGGCACCTTGGATACCTTCCGTCGGCCCTGGTTCGACGACGAGAAGATGAAGGAGGCCTATGGCGCGGAGTTCATGCCCATCCTCCTCAAACTCACAGAGAACTCTTTCGCCGACCTGGCTCTGCGGGGGGCCAACGAATATCTGGACAAACTGAACCTCAACCTGCAACAGGCGTTCGCCGGGCAGAAAGATGCGGAGAGTGCGCTACGGGATACGGCCGACGAGTGGCAGAAGATCACCGATCGCCTGGGCCGACTGGGGCAAATCGAGGCCTGGCGCACCGAGCGGGCCAACTATCCGCAGCCCATCCAAGACCTCTGGAAGAAACTGGGCAAGTTCTAGTAGGTCAAGAGAGGGGGGCCGGATGGCCCCTGGCCCCCCTCCTGTCTAAACTGGTAGAGGATAAGAGTAGAATGGCAAGTAAGGTTGACCAGTCGCCGGTAAGTGGTGGAAAGAAACCGCCCTTTTCGCGACTAGTGCGGGCGCTCAATGGCGAGAGTTTCTTTCGGAATGTACTAGCCATGCCCATGCAACTCTTGCTATGGTTCCTTCTCATCATACCTACCCTGATCGTGCTCTATCTTAGCCTCGTCTCCTGGGAGCCGAGGATGGGGACCGATTGGTGGCAAGCGCCCTTCGCCTGGTTCCAAAACTACGGGCATGTATTATCCGATGTGCGCTTCTGGCAGGCCATCGTCCGTACCATCGGTGTGGTCGTGGTAGCGGTGACGCTGGAGTTCTCCATCGGGCTGGGGCTTGCCCTCTTCTTTCAGCGCGACTTCTTGGGCAAGCGCCTCTTCACCGCGGTGGTCCTCTACCCGATGATGCTCCCCTGGGTGGTGGTAGGCCTAGCCTTCTATCTCCTTTTCCTGGAGAAAGGTCCGGTCAACTATATGCTGATCCACTTTCTAGGCCTCAAGACCGGCGTGGCTTGGTATCACTACCCGGCGCTGGCTCTTTCGACCATCATCTTGGCTGATGTCTGGCAATGGACACCTTTCATGTTCCTGATCCTATACTCTGGTCTAGGGGCACTTCCGCGCGATCCGGTGGAGGCGGCCATGACTCTAGGTGCCAATCGGTGGCAGATTTTCCGCTATATCACGATGCCCATGCTCAAACAGGTCATTATTATCGCCCTCATCATTCGCGGCCTTGAGGCGTTCAAGATCTTCGATTTGGTCTTCATCATGACCGGTGGCGGACCGGGAACCGCTACGGAGAGCCTCTCGCTCTATATCTATCGCCTGGGCTTCGTATATGGGCAGCTCTCTTACGCGGCAGCGATGGCTGTCCTGATCCTGCTTTCCATCAGCATCGTCACCCGCTTGGCGATCCGCCCGTTGGAGTATGAGGCATGAGAGAGTCTTGGCAAAGGAGAAAAGGTGAACGAGGGGCAACCGACGGAAGGGAGATTTAGCAGGTTAACGACCTTAATCGCCCAGGCTTCACGCTGGCTAGGAGCCTTGGCTATCTGCTTGGTCGTCTTGTTGCCTGTGGTCTGGGTCCTCTCCATATCTTTTAAGCCACCCCAGGAATGGTTGGCCTATCCTCCGACGCTCATCCCTGTGGAACCGACCACCAGCAACTATATCGTCTTGTTCCAGCCTGGAAACCCGGTTGGCGGGGTGGCGACGATGGTTAGTTCCGCTGAGCCGGTGACCCAAGCCCTCATCAACAGTCTCATCATCGCCCCCATCGCTACCGCAGCCTCGGTGCTTATCGGCTTTCTCGCCGCTTACGCCGTCTCCCGATACCGGGTGGGGGGTACCTTCATGCCCTTCTTCACCCTGACCACGCGGATGTTCCCACCTGTGGCCTTCGCGGTGCCGCTTCTGGTCTACTACCGGATGTTAGGATTGATCGATACCCGACTTGGTCTGATCCTCATGTACACCGGCTTCACTGTAGCCTTCTCCCTGTGGATGATGAAGGGGTTCATCGATGGAGTGCCCCGTCACATCGAGGAAGCCGCTGTCCTCGACGGAGCATCTCCCTGGCGAGTGCTGCTCACCATCACGCTCCCTCTGGTGCGGGGTGGCTTGGCGGCTACCGCCCTTTTCGTCTTCATCCTTAATTGGACCGAGTTTCTGTTCGCTTTGGTCTTCACCTCACGGGAGGCGATCACTATCCCCGTGCAGGTCAGCCACTATGTCGGCGCCGTGGGACGCTTCTACGGGCCCCAGGCCGCTTTGGGGGTGGTGGCTTCCATCCCGGTGGTGGTGGCCGGGTATCTTATCCAACAACACCTGGTGACCGGGTTCACCTTCGGATTGGTGAGAGAATAAGAGGGGTCATGGGAGAGAGTTTTATCGTCCTGAAGGGGCTTCGAAAAGAGTTCGGAGAGTTGGTGGCGGTAGAAGATCTGGAGTTAGAGGTCCAAGAAGGGGAGTTCCTCTGCTTCCTTGGCCCCTCGGGCTGTGGCAAAACTACGACCCTCCGCATGATCGCTGGCTTGGAGATACCAACGGCTGGCGATATCTTCCTGCGGGGTGAGAGGATCAACGACCTGCCTCCCCAGCGCCGCAACGTGGGGTTCGTCTTCCAGAACTACGCCCTTTTCTGGCACATGACAGTTCGTGAAAACCTCGCCTTTGGCCTTATGGTGCGCGGTGCCCCCCGACCGGAGATCGAGCGAGAGGTTGGCGAGATGGCTCGATGGTTAGAACTAGAGGATCTATTGGAGACCAAAGCCTCCCGTCTAGACCTCAGCGCCATGCAACGGGTAGCCTTGGGAAGGACGCTCGCAACCCGACCCCAGGTCCTCCTGTTGGATGAGCCGTTGAACAATTTCCGCCCTGGTCTGCGAGAGATCATGAGGGGGGAACTCAAGAGGTTGCAGAAACAACTGGGGAGCACCATGATCTACGTCACGCATGACCAAGAAGAGGCGATGACCATGGGAGATCGGATCCTGGTGATGAGCGCCGGGAGGAAGGTACAGTTAGCCACCCCCAGGGAACTCTATCGGCAACCCAACAGCCTGTTTGTGGCTGGCTTCATCGGCCGGCCGCCTATGAATCTGCTGGATGTCACCTACTCACGGGAAGGCGATCGAGCCTTCCTCAGGAAGGGCGAACTAGCGTGGGAGGTAACCCCCCTCCGCAATACCATCGAGGAAAGGTTGCGAGGTGAGAAGGCGGTCTTGGGCGTGCGGCCGGAACATGTTCTCCCACTGGAGGAGGCGGAGAGGCGAGGCCTCGAAGATACGGTGGTGACAGGGAAGGTGGATCTGGTGCAACCCTTGGCTCGTAAAAAGATCGTCCATCTCATCATCGAGGGCACTTTGATCAAGATGGTGGTCTCCAGCGACTTCCCAGTGGCCAAGGATGACCAAGTGGAGGTGGTTTTTCACCCTCAGGAGACGCACCTCTTCGACAAGGAGACCGAAAGGGTGATTTACAATGGCCTCAGTTAGAGTCGAGGGGTTGAGGAAAGCCTACCGCACCAATCCGGCTGTGCGGGGGATAAGTTTTTCGGTGGAGGATGGTGAGTTCTTCTGCTTGCTAGGACCTCCGGGGGCAGGTAAGACAACTATCCTACGCATCATCGCCGGCTTGGAGCGACCGGACGAGGGGGAGATATACCTGGGTGAGGAGCTAGTCAATCAGGTACCCCCCACAGAGCGAGACGTGGCTATGGTCTTTGAGGATCTGGCCCTATATCCTCATATGACGGCCTACGACAACCTGGCCCACCCTCTCCGTCTCCATAAGGTGCCCCCCGCGGAGATCGACAAGACGGTGAGGGAGGTAGCCAAGATGCTACATATCTCCCACCTTCTCGATCGTCGTCCCGATACCTTCAGCGGGGGCGAACGGCGACGGGTGGCTGTGGGGCGGGCTTTGGTGAGGCGTCCCCGCGTATTGCTCCTAGATCAGCCCCTCACTGACCTCGACGCCTGGCTGCGTCAGGAGATGACAGGGGAGTTGAAGCGGCTTCAGCGGGAGACGGGGCAAACGATGATCTATGCCACCCATGACTTTGAGGAAGCGGTGACCATGGCGGACCGGATAATGGTCTTAAACCTAGGAGAGGTAGAGCAATTGGGGAGCGCTGAGGAGGTCTATAACTGGCCTCAGTCAGCCTTTGTGGCCAGCTTCGTGGGCAGCCCTTCCATGAACCTAATCCCTTGTCAGGCTGAATTCCGAGATGGCAGCCTCGTTCTGAACTGCGCCGCCTTTCGCCTGCCTCTCACCAAAGGGATAAGGGCAGGCCTGACATCACGGGAGTTGCTCCTTGGCATCCGACCGGAGCATGTGACCATCGTAGAGAGTGCTGGCGAGGAGGGCATATCGGCCACTGTGGACATTGTCCAGCCCCTTGGGGATGAGCAGATTGTGGACCTGAGCCTGAAGGATGGCACCGCGATCAAGATGATCGCTCCCCTGGAGGTGAAGTTGGCCCCAGCAGACAGAGTGATGGTGGACTTTGATCAGGATAGGCTATCTCTCTTCGACGCTCACTCCGCAAGGCGAATCGAATGAGGTATGGCTAAGACCCTCTCCGAAAAGTCGCGCTATGGAAGCCGGCGTAGTCTTCAAAGTAGGGCAAAATGCCATTTTGCCCTACTTTTGGATGGGTAGTAAAGCACCCACGGGGAGCTCTCAGAAAGGAGAAGGTTGAATGGCTAAAGTTGACACTTCTAGACTCGAACGCCTACGCGCAAGAATGAAAGAGGCCGGCCTCGACGCGCTGGTCTGCCGACTGCCAGAGAATGTCGTCTACATGACGGATTACTGGCCCCACCACGGCTTCTCGGTGGCCGTTCTGCCCAAGGATGGTAAGCCGTTCCTCTTCTTGCCCGAGATCGAGGAAGAGTACGCTGACCCAGACTGGGCAGAGGTGACCCCCTTCGGGTGGGGCTTGCTCAAAGACGGCGATTTGTACGAGAACTATCGGCGGCTGCTTGGTCAGGCCCGTGCCAAACTGGGCTTGAAGGGAGCCAGAATCGGTGTGGAAAAGAGCTTTGAAGTTGTGGCCCCCACCTATCGGGCAGCAGAGCCGGTTATCCCGGCCGCGCCCTGGTCGGAGCTGCTCGATGAAGTATTCGCCGACGCCAATCGGGTAGACGCGACTGACTTGCTGCAAACCACGCGGGCCATCAAGACCGATTACGAGTTGGAAAAGCTGCGCATTGCCAACGAAATAGCCGAGATGGGGATGAACGAGTTCTTGGCCAAACTAAAACCGGGTATGACCGAGGCCCAGGTCGGAGCCCTGGTGGAATACAAAATTCGTGCCCATGGCCCCGGCTACAAGGAGGCACGCCTGGTGCGGGCCTCGGCCGAGGTAGGCGCTGGCCCCGTTGGCAGCACCAAAGGGACATTGCTCGTTCCGTCCACCAAGCGCGCGGTCAACGAGGGAGATATCGTCATGGTTGAATTGGCAACCGTCGTGGATGGCTACTGGTCGGATCTGACCTACGTCTCGGTCGCTGGTAAGCCGA
>JBHIDN010000053.1:0-7657 GCA_046760125.1 Anaerolineae bacterium | reverse complement strand
CATATATCCCTCTGCAGTTCCCCCCTCTACCTCTTCGGGAACGAGGAGCAGAAGAGGAAATACCTCGTCCCCCTGGCCAAGGGGGAGTGGCTGGGAGCCTTGGGTCTCACCGAACCCGAGGCCGGCTCCGACGCTGGGGCCACCAAGACCACCGCCCTCCTCAAGGGGGACGAATGGGTGATCAACGGCACCAAGCGGTTCATCACCAACGGCTCCATCGCCGATGTACTGGTCATCACCGCCAAGACAGACCCCGAAAAGGGGAAACGGGGCATCTCCAGTTTCATCGTGGAGAAAGGCACCCCCGGCTTCATCCCCAGCAAAGACGAAGCAAAGATGGGGCTCAAAGGCTCCATCACCTCCGAACTTCTCTTCGAGGATTGTCGAGTGCCCCAGGAGAACCTCTTGGGCAAGCGAGGCGAGGGGTTCAAACAGATCCTCACCATTCTGGATGGGGGGCGGATCAGCATCGGAGCCATGGCCTTGGGACTAGGGAGAGCGGCCCTAGAGGCCTCCATAGCCTACGCCAAAGAGCGACATCAGTTCGGCCGCCCCATCGCCGACTTCCAGGCCATCCAGTGGATGATCGCCGATGCAGCCACAGAACTAGAGGCCGCCCGCCTCCTCATCTACCAGGCCGCCTATCTAGAGGATCAAGGTAAGCGGTTCACTAAAGAAGCGGCTATGGCCAAGCTCTTCGCCTCCGAGGCCGCCGAGCGGGCCTGCTTCAACGCCATCCAGATCCATGGCGGATACGGCTACAGCCGCGAGTACCCGGTAGAGCGGTTCTATCGTGATAACCGCCTCACCACCATCGGCGAAGGGACCTCGGAGATCCAAAGGCTAGTCATAGCCCGCCAAGTGCTCGAACTGA
Organism: Anaerolineae bacterium; assembly: GCA_046760125.1. Taxonomy (GTDB): domain Bacteria; phylum Chloroflexota; class Anaerolineae; order UBA7937; family UBA7937; genus UBA7937. Next base: position 6,783 of record JBHIDN010000053.1, on the reverse strand, counting down.
GCAAGGGGTTCTAATTGGTCACCCGGCGGGAGATCCTAGGGAGCATACTGTTCATCGCTCTCCTGATGGGAGGGCTCCTGCTCCTGGTGGGCCTGGCTACCATTTTCTTGCAACTCCCCCCGCTGAGCATCACTCTTCTTGTGTCCGCTTTCGAGGCCGTGCTCCTCCTTCCTCCCTGGTTAATAATCATAAGAGGCCATCACGGGAGTTGGTCTCGCCTCGGTTTCCGCGGCTTCCACCCCAGATACCTGCTCTTGGCCGGTGGATTGCTATTCGTCTCCTTTATCATCAACCTTCTCTGGTCCCTTCTCCTCGCCCCCTTCGGCTTGGAGACCCAACCCGAGGTCCTGCCTATCTTCGGCGGGGGGCGGCAGGGGCTTATTCTGGCTCTGGTCGCCGGTAGCCTGATCGCACCCTTGGCCGAAGAGACCTTCTTCCGTGGCTTCCTCTTTGCCAATCTCAGAGAACACCACGGCCCCTTGAGGGCCATGGTCACAACCGCTCTTCTTTTCGCCCTCTTCCACTTCACCCCTACGGCATTTGTGCCCCTCTTCTTCCTGGGCTGCTTTCTGGCCCTCCTCTATCACCTCTCGGAGTCCCTTCTGCCCAGCATCCTCCTCCATGCCACTATGAACGCCCTAGCCTTCACCCTCTCTTATCTAGTGGAGAGACCCGGCCCCTTCGCTTAGATTGAGATGCACATCAGGTATCTAGGGAGCACGCTGAACACGCTCCCTAGATCATCTCTGGACCCCCTCCACCAAGGAAGTTTCCCGGAAACCGCCCTCAGTCTTCGCCGACACCGTCCTTTCTCTCCCCTTGCTTCTGTAGAAGAAGTAGCGTATTAAATAACCGGGATTTTCAAAAGCCCTAGTGTGGTCTCCTGGGTGTCGTTTGCCAGTCCAGACACACAGGAAGTGAGCACTCTTTTCCTCAGGATGCCGCCCTTCCCTGGCCTCCACTAAACGAGTGCTTAGCATCAGTCTATTCCCTAAAGGCTAGCAGGGCAAATTGGGGGGCTTTTTCAACAGTCTCATTATTGTCCACTTTTGACAACCCCTCGTCACTCGCCTAGAATAAATCTCGGGCAAGGTAACGAGGAGGTGGTCATGAAAGAGCCGAGGGTTAGAGCAGAAACCCTGCGCCACTTCTGCCAGCAGGTTTTTGAGAGGCTGGGGGTTCCCGAGGAAGAGGCAGCCATCACGGCTGATGTCCTAGTGGCCGCCGACCTGAGAGGGATCGACTCCCACGGAGTCGCTCGCTTGAAACGATATGTAGATGGTCTACGGGCTGGAGTAATGATAGCCAACCCTAGAGTCCAGGTGATAAGAGAGACCTTTTCTACCGCTCTCATCGACGGGGGAAGAGGCTTGGGCCAGCCCATAGGGGTGCGCGCCATGAGACTGGCTATGGAGAAAGCCAGGGAAGGGGGCGCGGGTTTCGTCGCCGTCCGGAACTCCAACCATTATGGCATCGCCGGATACTACGCCATCATGGCTTTGGACTCCGACTGTATAGGGATCTCCATGACCAACTCTTCTCCCTTGGTAGTACCCACCTTCGGGAGGGAGGCTATCTTAGGCACGAACCCCATCAGTGTCGCTGCACCCGCTGGCCAAGAGCGACCCTTCGTCTTGGACATGGCTACCAGCGTAGTTCCCCGCGGGAAACTGGAACTCTACCATCGCCTGGCGAAACCCCTCCTTAAGGGCTGGGCCGTTGATGAAAGAGGGGCCACAGCCACTGACGCCGGAGCGATCCTGAGGAACCTAAGCGAACGATTAGGAGGGGGAATCCTCCCCCTGGGAGGAGAAGGAGAGGAACTGGGAGGACATAAGGGGTACGGCCTGGCACTGATGGTGGATATCCTGAGCGGCGTCTTAGGGGGCGCAGGCTATGCCGATAGAGTGAACCCCAAAGGAGAAGGGGGCAAAATGAAGCCCGGCAACCTAGGCCATTTCTTCGGGGCTCTGCTGATAGAAGCCTTCCGCCCCTTGGACGAGTTCAAGGCGGCCATGGATGACCTCATCCGACGCCTCAAAGGCTCGGCAAAAGCCGAGGGAGAGAGTCGCATCTATATCCACGGGGAGAAAGAATGGGAGATGGAAGAGGAGAGGAGAAAGCGTGGCATACCTCTCCACCCCCAAGTAATGACCATGATGGAGCAGGTAGCCGAGGAGTTGAACCTCTCCCTTATTCTTGACAACCCCTCGAAAGTGTGTTAAGGTAATATTAGTAATAGTTATCATAATTGTCATTATCTTTAAAGGACAGGGATGGACCACCTCTGGAACGCAACGCTCTACGGCGGCTTCGCTGGGCTAACCACCCTAATCGGCATCTATCTGGTCCTGATGAAAGAGACATGGGTTCGGCAGGGGTCCATCTACCTCGTCAGTTTCGCCTCTGGAACGTTGCTCTCGGCCGCTCTCCTCGATATCCTGCCCGAATCCCTGGAGTTAAACAGCAGCGCCTCGCTCTATGTCCTCTTGAGTTTCGTCGCCTTCTATATCTTGGAACAGAACTTAGTCCTCCATGCTAGCCATGAGGATCTGGAAGATTGTGAGGACGAGGAGAGACACCGACTCCACTCCTTGGGAGTCATCTCCTTTCTAGGGATCGGCTTCCACTCTCTACTCGATGGGGTGATCATCGGAGCCGGCTTCCTGGAGAGCACAACCATCGGGCTCATCGCCACTATCGGCGTCATCTCTCACGAACTGCCGGAGGGCCTCTCCATCATGGGCCTCCTCTTCCACGCGGGGTTCTCTCGAAACAGGGGGCTTGTCTACTCTATCATCGTAGCCTTGGCCACCCCGGTGGGAGCCGTGGCTTCCTCCCTGCTCTTTCAAGGGATCAAACCCCACCTTTTGGGAGCCCTCCTGGGCGTCGCCGCGGGCTCGTTTTTGTATATCGCCGCCTCGGACCTCATCCCCCAGACGCGCGAACATGATAGCCCTTACATCATCCCTTTGGTCGTAGGCGGGATGCTCACCTTATTCGCCTTGGGATTAGTTCTCAAATAGATGGTCTAAAAAGGTGGAAATGGATGGGGATGAAAAGCGACTTAGAAGCCCTCAAGGTGGCCATGGCCACGGAAAAGAAGGGATATGACTTCTACAAAGAGATGGCCGATCAGATAGAACCTCCTGAAGCCCAAAAGATGTTCCTCTCCCTTGCCCAGGATGAAATTCAACATCTTCACTGGCTGGAAGCGCAAGAGGAGTCGTTGCTTAAGAGGGGGGAATGGCTAGCCTACGAGCCTCCACCTCAAAAGGCAAGGGCAGTGGAAGGTCTCCCCGTCTTCTCCTCAGAGGAGGTCAAAAAGAAGATAGGTAAGTATCGCTCCCAGTTATCAGCCCTGAAGTTAGGCCTGGAGATGGAGGAGAGTTCTCGCCAACTTTACCTGAAAGCCGCTGCAGAATGCTCTGACGAGAGGGGCAGGGCGACCTTCTCCCATCTGGCAGCCTGGGAAGGTGAACACTGGGAACTCCTCAAGAGGGAATATGATTTCTTGATGGGGGAGTACAAAAGGAGCATGGGTTTTGAGCCCTTCTAGGGGAGGGGATCATGAACCAAGAGGATGTCGCCCTACATGCGTTGGAGAAGGCGATTCGTATCGAGAAAGATGGCCGCCGGTTCTACCTACAGGCCGCGGAGAGGACAACTGACCAGCGGGGCAAGGAGATCTTTCTCTCCCTGGCCCATGCCGAAGAGGAACATCTGCGCATAGTGGAGAAGCAGTACGATTCCCTGAGCGAGGGGAGGGGATGGCTGGCCCTCGCCAAGGCCACGGGCGAAGTGGACCTGGAGAGGCCCTTTTTCCCCCCAGGGAGAGAGGCACTAGAGAAAATGGTAAGGCCCGACGACAGCGATCTCGATGCCTTGCTCCTGGCCCTGGGCTTTGAGAACGACAGTTACGAACTCTACAGGAAAGGGTACGCCGAAACCGACGATCCCCAGGGAAAGGCGATATATGAATACCTGGCCAATATGGAGCGGGAACATTTTGAGACCTTGATGCGTAACTATGAACACCTCTCCCGCACCGGAAGTTGGCTCGGAGGGTAAGCGAAGTTCAAAAAGAGGAGTTACCATGATCAAGAACGACATGACCTTCAAAATCGGAGGGGAAGCAGGCCAAGGGATAGAATCGAGCGGGGCTGGCTTCGCCCAGGCCCTGGCCCGAGGAGGCCTACACATCTTTGGACTACAGGACTACATGTCCCGCATCAGAGGAGGCCATAACTTCTACCAGATCAGGGTGAAGGAAGAGGATATCTACTCCCATACCGATGCGGTCCACCTCCTCCTCGCTCTTACCCCGCAGGCGATCAAAGAATATATAGAAGAGGTAGTCGAAGGGGGAGGGATCATATACGACGAGACCTGGCAAGTCGAAAAGAGAGAGTTGGAGGAGAGAGGCATCGTACCTTTCCCTGTTCCCCTGAAGAGGATCGCTGAGGAAGAGGGCGGCCACAGGGTGATGATGAATACGGTAGCCCTCGGAGTGGCCGCCGGTCTAACGGGATATGACTTCGAGCCCATGGCTTCGGTCATCGAGGACAATTTCAGGAAAAAGGGGGGCAGCGTTGTGGAGAGGAACCTCAAGGTGGCCGAAGCGGGATACCGTTTCGCTCAGGAGAACTATGATCGATTCGACTATCGGCTAGAGGCCCTCGAAGCCCCAGAAAGGATGGTGATTAACGGCAACCACGCCTTCTGCCTGGGGGCCGTGGCCTCCGGCTGCCGCTTCATCTCCGCCTATCCCATGACCCCGGCCACCCCCATAATGGAATGGATGGCCGCCCATGCCCAGCGGTACGGCATCGTCATGAAGCATACTGAAGATGAGATCGCCGCCATCTGCATGGCCATCGGGGCGGCCCATGTGGGTGCCAGGGCCATGACCGCTACCTCTGGCGGCGGCTTCTCCTTGATGGTTGAGGCCCTGGGGCTGGCGGGGATGACCGAGACGCCGCTAGTCGTCGTCGAGGCTCAGCGGCCCGGCCCTTCCACCGGGCTAGCCACCAGAACGGAGCAGGGGGATTTGCGATTCATCCTCCGCGCCTCCCAGGGAGAGTTCCCTCGCCTCGTCCTCGCTCCGGGCACCGTCGAGGAGTGCTTTCAGGCAGGGGCCCGAGCCTTCAACCTGGCGGAGAAGTATCAATGTCCGGTCATCGTAGTTCTGGACAACTTCCTGGCCAACTCTCTCCGAGCCGTGAACAAAGAAGCGTTCGACTTCACTTCGGTGGAGATCGACAGGGGCGAGTTCCTCACCGATGAGGATCTAGACAGATTGGAAAGCCAGTACAACCGTTTCCAGTTCACCGAGTCGGGTATCTCGCCCCGGGCTGTCCCCTCCCACCCCAAGGCTGTCTATGCCAACACCGGCAACGTCCACGATGAACAGAGCCATATCACCGAGGATGCCCCAATCCGCACAAAGATGATGAACAAGAAGATGAGAAAACTGGATGTCGCGCGTCGAGAGATGAAAGAGCCAGAACTCTATGGGCCGAAAGAGGCGGATATAACCTTCCTAGGGTGGGGGTCGACCTACGGGCCCATAAGAGAGGCGGTGAAGGCCCTCAACAAAGAAGGGAGAAAGGTCAACTTCATACATTTCATGGATATCTGGCCCCTGCGCTGGGAAAAAGTGGCGAAGATGATGGAGAGGGCCCAACAGACCGTGGCCGTGGAGAATAACTACAGCGGCCAGATGGCCGATCTCATAAAGACCTATGCCGGGAAGGAGGTAGATAAGAGGATCCTCAAATACGATGGGCGTCCTCTCTCCCCGGATTACATCATCGCTCATCTGGAGGTGAAATGATGTCGGAAGTTAAGGATTTCGCCAGCCCGGTCAGGCCCACCTGGTGCCCAGGCTGCGGAAATTTCGGCATACTCAACGCTTTGAAGAAGGCCCTAGCCAGTCTGGACTTGGAGCCCCACCAGGTACTCCTCGTCTCGGGGATCGGATGTGGTAGCAAACTGCCCGATTATATAAAGGCCAACGGCTTCCACGGTATCCACGGCAGGGCGTTGCCTATCGCCACCGGTGCCAAGTTAGCGAACCATGAACTGAAGGTGGTCGCCGTGCATGGTGATGGCGATGGGTATGGCATCGGCGGCAACCACTTCCTGCACACCATGCGGAGGAACATAGACCTGGTGGATATCGTCCAGAACAACCAGGTGTATGGCCTCACTAAAGGACAATACTCCCCCACTAGCGAGCGGGGGTTTGTGACCAAGACCTCGCCAGAAGGGGTCATAGAACTGGCGGTCAACCCCATAGCCCTAGCCTTGGTGGCGGGCGCTACCTTCGTGTCTCGAGGCTTCGCCGGCGACCCGCCCCATTTGGCCCAACTCATAGCCCAAGCGATCGAACATAGAGGACACGCCCTCGTTGACGTGTTGCAACCCTGCGTCATCTTCAACAGGGTGAACACCTACGACTGGTTCAGAGCCAGGGTATACAAACTGGAGGAAGAAGAGGGGTACGACCCCTCAAAGAGGGAGGCCGCCTGGAGGAAGGCGTTCGAATGGGGAGATAGGATCCCTATAGGTCTGTTTTACCAAGTCGAGGGACTGCCGACCTATGAGGACCAACTTCCTGCTCTGCGAGCCGGCCCCCTGGTCAAGCAAGGTCTGCGACCCCTCACCCCGGAGGAGGTGAGAGAAGTTAAGCAAGAGTTCATCTAGACGGCTGTCCAAAAAAGGAAGGGAGCATCAATGATGGAAGACGAGAGAAGAGTGGCTGTGCAACAGCTAGAGTTG
>JBHIDN010000052.1:0-7712 GCA_046760125.1 Anaerolineae bacterium | reverse complement strand
TAGGCCTGGCTAGCGTGGGACTGGTGATGGATAGTGACGACTGGGAAGGTACGGGGGGGTGGAACGAGATCGAAAACTATACCTGGTTGCAGAAACGGTTCTTCGCCTTCCAGGAAAAGTGGGGGCTCCTCCATTGTGACGCGGTGACCGTAGCCAGCCGTGTCCTGCAGACTTTGGCCTGGTCCCTGGGGGTTGGGCCCGAAAACGTTTTCTATGTGCCCAACGGGATGCCTCTAGAAAGCCTCGAATTAGAGATCTCTCCCCAGCCTGCCTCCGAGGGGAGACCGACGGTGCTCCTATACACTCGTTTCTTCGAGTTCAGCCTGGAACGACTAGTAGAGATCTGGAAAGGCGTGGTCGAAGCCATCCCTGAGGCGCGACTGTTAGTAGTGGGGAAAGGGTTGTTCGGCGAGGAGGAGAGGTTGCGCCAACTGATGGCCGAGAGGGAGATAGAGGGAGTAGAATATGCCGGCTGGGTGGAAGAGCATGAGATTCAAAAATGGTTGGCCAGGGCAGATCTGGCCATCTACCCCTACGACGACACCCTTATCAATCGCACCAAATGCTCCATCAAACTCATCGAACTTATGGGCACCGGATTGCCCATCATAGCCAATGACGTGGGAGAGAATCGCCAATATATCGAAGATCTGGTCTCCGGTTACCTGATCGAACCGGGCGACGATGAGTCGTTCTGCCAGGCGATCATCCACATTCTCCGGGATGAGAAGTTACAACGAGCCCTGGGACGGGAGGCCAGGCGAAGAGCGAGGGAGAAGTTTAACTGGGCGACTCTAGTCCAGATCGTGGAGAAGGCGTACAATATCGTCCTTGAGAAGAGCGGCTAACTCCGCCCAATGAGGACACCACTCGAGGTTCTCCAAAGAATAGAAAGGGATCGCCCCTGCACTTGATGTCAGGCAGAAGAGCCTGAGGTCAACGCCCATTCTCGTGAGGGAACTATCCGCTTTCACGTTGTGGGCCGTTGAAGATCGAAAAGGAGCGTGCAACCCTCAGGATGGCAAGCCAATGGTGCTCTACGGCTTGGGGAAAGATACCCGAGTAAATCCTATATAGCCGCCAGAGGACCCTGATCGCCCCAGAATGGCTCGAGACCTTAAGAAGTCTATCTCCTCTTCAGAGAGATATTCTAACCAGTTTGGAGAGTGGATACCCTGTGCCTTGCTTGTTCTCTATCCCCGGCCCCTGGCCCAAGTCGCTTGCCCCCCCTGGCCTGCCATCGCCAGGGCAGGGGGCAGGCTTCCTCTATGCCTTGACAGGCTCTTCCCTTGGGAATAGAATGATGGAGTCTCTATTGACAATCTCGTTAGAGGCGGCTAAGCAAAGAGAAATACCCCTTCTCGCGTTTTCCAGGCGAAGGGAAATCGGGAGGTCAAAAAATGAATTCTCAAATCATCACCCTAGAAGTCGAGTTCCTCACCGATACCCACCGCATCATAGGCTACCTCCCCACCGGTGAGAGGCGGCTTAGCGACATCCTAAACCTGGATACTGAGGACTCGGTAGTCCTGGATAATGTGCGCACTACCCCGGTAGACGATCCTGAGGCCGCTCCCATAGTGAGAGAGTTCGCACAGATCAACAAGGAGACCATCGCTTTCGGCATACCCCACGAACCCCCCACTACTCCAGAAGAGCGTCAGAAGATCCGACCCTTCGCCTATATCGAGAAGAACCGTCACCAGGTACTCATCAGCCTCCCACCCTTCGCCATCACCGGATACCTACATCTAGTGAAGGAGGTGGATATCCGGACCGCCCTCCGAAACCTGGCCCAGACCTTTATCCCCGTCTCGGAAGCCCGAGCGGCCTATATCCCCAACCCGGGCATAAAGTGGGCTAGCGAGGTGATCATCGTCAACCGCAAGCGAGCCCAGATCTTCTGGCCCCCTAAAAACCCCTAGAGATGGAGGTTCTTCCTAAAGCGATAGTGGACACCTGTTAGTGTCCACCGTTCTCCATCACAAGAGGCTCATAAGAGCATCGACAAGAATTAAGAGTTGCTGGGTCTGTCAGACAAGGGTTTTCCCAACATCCTATAGACCAAACCCTGAAAAGAGGCTACCAGTCTGCCATCCTCGGTGGTTACTCGGATATGATATAACCTTATCCGGTCACCTTGGCTTTCTTCCTTGGCCTCGGCGAGCAGTCGCACTCCCGCTTCTACCGTCGATAGATAGGTGATATTGACGTTGAGGGCCACCGCCTTGATACCATAGGAGTTGCTAGCGGCAGCGAAGGCCGCATCGGCGAGGGTAAAGATGGCTCCCCCGTGGGCGATGCTATGGAAATTCAGCATATTTTCCCCCACAGTCATGGCCATCAAACTGTAACCCTCTTCGACCTTGAGCGGCGTGATGCCCATGAACTCGCCAAAGGGGTCTCCTCTGATCTTGGCCAGAACCCCTTCCCTCTCCTCTCGATCCATTAAGGCGCCTCCCTGTCTATGCTCCGGCGATCTCCATCGCCGGCTACTACCTGTTCTTGGCCTTCAGATTACCACGAAGATGGCCGTCAGGCAAACCAAAAGAGGCCGGAAGCGTCCCCAAGATGCTTCTCACAAAGGTTCGGTGGGTAACCACCTATACGGTAGAGAAAAAGCAGATGGCGAACTCGCCATCTGCTTATGGCAATGTCAGACAGGACTGGGCTGTAATTCGCGGCCCTATCACGGGCGCATCAACCATCCGCCGCTAGGATCTCGATATCTCGCCTACGCTTCCACAATTCGGCTCACTTGATCGGCGAAAGCCGGACCCGATACCTTACTTGGAACCATACTCCTGGCACAGATAGGGCAAGAGAGAGGCTAGAAGGACAGCGCGCAACTCTAAAGAACCGATGCGCCATCCGTAGGTGGTTAGAAGGGCTTCTTGTATCGATAGACGATCCTTCCCCGCGTCAGGTCGTAGGGCGAGAGTTGAACCAGAACTTTGTCCCCCAGCAGGGTGCGGATATAATACCTTCGCATCTTGCCAGAGAGGTAAGCCAACACCTGATGGCCGTTCTCCAACTCCACCCGGAACATGGTATTGGGCAAAGCCTCAACCACCGTGCCCACAACCTCGATCTTCTCCTCCTTGCTCCTCGGTTCCTTTTTCTTTTCAGACATCTATCCTGTCCACGCCTCTCCATGAACTCACTGAATGGTTCATCCTAAGATTTACTTCGATCTCGAAGATATTCCTTTCCCACGGGATCCTTTAAGGACGATGAAGAGCAGGATCGAAGGACACCATCGAAGGATTGCTCCCCGGTCAATCTTGCCATCGTGAAACCCTTCGCTCCAAGGCCGACTCCACCCGTGAGATAGCCTCGCCGATCTCCATCTCCTCGGCTGCTGCCAACTCTTCCGCGAAAAGCCCCTTGGCCCGCTTAAGAAGCCGCCGATCGTTCATGTTCAGCCCGCCTTGGCTATTCAGCCATGCCAAATCCCGAATCACTCGGCCCACCTCAGTAAAATTCCCTCTTCGCAGCCTTTTGGCGATATCCGCCTGCCTCTCCCGATAATCTGGGGATAACTTTCTGGGGCGTCCGGCGAATACTTTCCACAGAGGGGGGCGATCTCCCTTCTCCACCAACTTGCGCAACCCCAATTGATCCGCTTGCTCCACCGGTGTCAGCAATCGTCCGTTCGGTGTCTCTAGTTCGATCACATAGTACTCTCTTGTATCCCCTTCCTCCTCCCGCTTCTCGTAGGCCACAACTGTTCCAGCCCCGTGAACAGGGTGGATAAGCCTCTCTCCAACCCTGAACTTAGCCATCCCTTCACCCGCCTTTCATCACCTGCGTACGTAACCCTGTGGGAAAGGAAAATCGTCTTTGAGGGCCCTTTTTAGACTCAGTATCCTTCCTACGCGCTTCCTGTCGGTTTTACTGACCGTACGTAAAGTATCCCTGTGGGAACAACAGGTCGCCCTTCAACTCTCGCTTCGCTCGCTTGCTCTTCTTGCGACGGAGGTGACTGGTATGACCTTTCCGCCTTCTCAACCTGCCACCGCCTGTAACCTTGAACCTCTTAGCCCTAGCCCTATGGGTCTTGCTCTTGGGCCTACCCCTACTCCCGTCACGGGAACAGCCTCTTTAGGGAAGAACAGTTCCACACCCAGTTTATCGCTTCCTTGCTCTCCTGTGTCTGCTATCGCCTTGAGATCGTCGGCGAGCCTCTCGGCGCCTGGCTCTTCTGATGGCTTTGTCTTTCGCTTGCCGACGCTTCTCACCCTTAGAGACAAACCATCTCTTCCTACGCCGCGTGCTCAAAATACCGCTTTCCGTCACCCTCTTGCGGAAACGTTTCAGCAACCCCTCTTGCGACTCGCCTGGTCTGAGCTCTACAGCGGCCATTTTCTGAATGTGTAAATAAACAAAAACTCGACTCCCTTTCATCGCAACTCACCGAGAAGGGTAACCGAGTTATTCAAACTGTGATCCCCAACCCTCTGGGACTCTGTTTGATCGATCTTGGAGAACCCGAACAACCTATGAGTAACTGTTCGGTGAACTCTTCTTCACTACCTCCGTCGACCCTCTTGGCGAGATCTGCTCCCTAGCCTTTGAGGCTACTCAGTTGCCCCCTCTATCCTCCCCTCGACTAAGGGGCTATATTATCATAGTCTTGGCTCCTCGGGCAGGACTCGAACCTGCAACCCGCCGGTTAACAGCCGGCTGCTCTACCGTTGAGCTACCGAGGAACGACATATAACTATTATACTCTAGGGGCTGAATATCGTCAAACCGACCGACCTTCCTTCCCTGTCCCCAGCCCCTGGCCTGTCATCCCTTACCTCGGAATCCTGTAAGGAAGACCCTGTCGGGTTCGGGACAAGGCGTGCCAGGACAGGCTGTCATCGCCGGGGCAGGCAGGACGAGGTCAAGGTGAACCTTAAGCCAGGTAATCTCTCAGTTTCCGGCTACGGATGGGGTGGCGTAACTTACGCAGCGCTTTGGCCTCGATTTGGCGGATCCGCTCTCGGGTCACCCCGAACTCCTCACCCACCTCCTCCAACGTCCGACTCTGCCCATCCACCAACCCAAAGCGAAGTTCTAGCACCTTCCGTTCTCGCTCGCTTAAGGAATCCAGAACATCTTGCATCTGCTCCTTCAGGAGTTCTCGAGAGGCAGCGTCCATGGGGCCGAGGACCGACTCGTCCTCGATGAAATCACCCAACGAACTATTCTCTTCAGCCCCGATGGGCATCTCCAAAGACATAGGTTCCTGGGAGAGGCGCATTATCCTCCTCACCTTCGCCGCAGCCCTCCTAAGCCGGCGCTCCAGGCTCAAATCCAGAGGCTCGTTCCTGCCCCATGCCTCTTCGATGGCTAGTTTGTCCTCCTCAGGCAGGATATCTTCCATCTCTAGCGCGATCTCCTCCGCGGTGGGCTCTCTCCCCAATTTCTGCACCAGCCGCCGAGAGGCACGGCTCAGGCGGTTTATCGTCTCCACCATGTGAACGGGGATGCGGATGGTGCGTGCCTGGTCGGCTATAGCCCGACTGATCGCTTGCCGGATCCACCAGGTAGCATAGGTACTGAACTTGTATCCCCGATGATGATCGAACTTCTCCACCGCCCGAAGCAATCCGATGTTGCCCTCCTGGATGATGTCCAGGAAAGACATCCCTCGGCCTATATATTGCTTGGCTACGCTCACCACCAGTCGCAGATTGGCCTCCGCCAGTCGGCGGCGGGCCAACTGCCCAGCCAAATAATCTATCTTAGCCCTGATCGCCTCTTGAGGGTCGAACTCGCCTTTCCTCAGGTAGCGGCGCGCTGTGTCGCCCCGCTTGATCGCCTCTGCCAGTTTCGTCTCCTCTGAGGCTGAGAGCAGGGGAACCCGACCTATCTCCCGCAGATACATCCTCACCGGGTCGTTTGTGATCTCCGGACCCTCAAGCAGTATGTCCAGTTCCAGTCCCTCCTCCCCTTCCGCCGATGCGGTCACCACCTCGACATTGGGCTCCGCCTCATCCACCACCTCCACGCCCATATCCATGAGGATGCGGTGGATGACCTTAGTCCTTTCCGCGTCGCCCTCCAGTTCGGGAAAGGCCTCTAGAAGGTCTTTTTCGGTGAGAAACCTCTGTTGTGCCCCTTTGGCGATCAACCCATCGACCGCCAACTCCTGTGGAGAGGGCTTAGACATACCCCTCTACTCCGTCCAATGGTCAACGTTAAGACTACGCTTCCACCAACCATGAACCTTCCCAAGGCCGTTCCCTTTTGCTGCGCCGCAGAAGGCTCTTCTCATACCTCGCCTTTTTGACTCTCCCCACCTCGTCCTTCCGCTCGCTCGTCACCCGAGCCAGTTGCATGAGCGTCTCCCTATCTTTCTCCTCCTCGGCATCCCTTGCCAGAAAATGCAGCGTTTCCATCTCCCGTTGCAACCTATGCTCCCGCAACCTCAGCGCACAAAGGACCGCTTCTCGCTCACCATTCCTCTCTACAAGAACGGACATCCGGCTTCTCAGATCGAGGAGATGGACGAACCTCTCCTGCAACATGGCATCCAGATTGGCCCCAAAACGCTCCAGATCCCATGACTCCTCCGGGATCCTCTCGGACAACCACCCTCGCAGGGCAGAGAATATCTCACGGTTTTCGATGTCGTCGAAATCCTCAGGGGCCAAAGGCTCAGAGCCAACCTCCTCCAGTTCTTCGTCTACCCTCTCCATCCGCCGAGGTTCTTCCAAGAAGAGCAGAAGCAACCGCTTCTCCACACCGAAGAGAAAGCCAGGAAAACCCGATATAAGACCCCCCCTCTTCTCCTCTGGCTCCACATCCCTCCAGGATCCTTTAGGAAACCTCTTGGGCTCGCTCTCCAATAGGAGCCTTTTCTCATCTACTTTAATCAAGCGGGCCAATTTTTGCAAGTAATGGCTCTTCTCCACCTCGTCGCCCAACTCCTCTATGATGGGCAAGAGTTCTTTCGCTGCCGCTGACTTCCCCTTGGCAGAACTCAGATCCAAGCGAGAGGAGATCAAAGAGAAGTAGTAGTCCACCACAGGAAGAGCCCCTTCCACCAACTCAGCCCAAAGCCCCGCCTCCTCCCTCAAGACATCGTCAGGGTCCCTTCCCTCCGGAAGGATAGCGATACGGATATCGGCATCCAGCCGGGCTTCGTATCCGATGAGGTTGCGCCCCAAGGGAATAGGGACTACGCTGTCTCGAAAGACCTCTGTAGCCACCTCTAAGCCCCTCCGAGTGGCCGCATCGCCAGCCTTGTCAGCGTCCAACGCCAGGACGAACCGCTTGGTGAGCCGCTTCAGTTGCCGCACTTGATTCTCCGTTAGGGCCGTGCCCATGGAGGCTACAACGTTTCTGAAGCCTCTCTGGTGCGCGGTTATCACGTCTGTATACCCCTCAACTATGATGACCTGATCCCTCTCTCGAATGGCTCGCTTGGCGAGGTCGATCCCATAGAGCACTCTGCCCTTGCTGAAGACCGGGGTCTCGGGGGAGTTGAGATACTTGGGCTGGGAATCGTCTAGGGCTCGAGCGCCAAAACCTATCACCTCCCCTCGGATATTCCGGATGGGGAAGATAAGCCGCCCTCGGAAACGGTCGTAATACCCTCCACCTTTCCCTCCAGGATCCTCTCGGACGCGCTCCACGCTGAGCCCCGCGGCGAAGATATCGGCCTCCTCGTACCCCCTCCCCACAAGATACTTCTTTAAGGCCTCCCATTCATTTAA
>JBHIDN010000051.1:0-7717 GCA_046760125.1 Anaerolineae bacterium | reverse complement strand
GGTGGTCAAGGATTTCGTAGATCGGGTGCGGGAGCGAGCGGTGGGAGTGGAGGTGATGAAGAGCCTCACCCCGGCTCAGCAGGTGGTGAAGATAGTGCATGAGGAACTGACCACTATGCTGGGGCAGCCGGGGAGGCTCGACCTCTCAGGCCCTTCGCCCCATATGATCATGTTGGTGGGTCTTCAAGGTTCAGGGAAGACCACCACAGCGGCCAAACTAGCCCTTCACCTGCGCCAGGAGGGACAGAGGCCGCTCCTGGTAGCCACGGATACCCGCCGACCAGCGGCCATTGCCCAGTTAGAGGTTCTAGGACGGGAACTGGAGATCCCCGTCTATGGTGAGAAGGGGGGCTCGCCGGTGGCCATAGGTGCCCAGGCCCTGGAGAGGGCCCGGAAGGGCGCTTATAGCGTGGCCATCCTGGATACCCAGGGGCGTCTCCATATCGACCAGGAACTGATGAGTGAGTTGGTGGAGATGAAGGATCGGGTCTCGCCGGATGAGGTGCTGTTGGTAGCCGACGCCATGACCGGACAGGACGCCGTCCGCCTGGCCCAGGAGTTCCATCAGCAAGTGGGCCTCACAGGGCTCATTTTGACCAAGATCGACGGGGACGCCCGGGGAGGGGCCGCCCTTTCCATCCGGGCCGTGAGCGGCGTGCCCATCAAGTTCCTGGGCACCGGGGAGAAGCCTTCCGCCCTGGAGCTCTTTCATCCCGATCGCTTAGCCTCCCGTATCCTGGGGATGGGGGATATTCTGACCCTCATCGAGCGGGCCGAGGTTTCCTTTGATGAGGAAGAGGCGCGCCGGGTACAAGAGAAGTTGCGCACCGCCACCTTCGACCTGGAGGATTTCCGACAACAGTTGCAACAGGTGAAGCAGATGGGGCCTTTGAGTCAACTGATGGAGATGATCCCCGGCTTTGCCAGCCTGAGCCGCCAACTCCCCCAGGAGGTTACCGATCAACAGATGAAAAAAATCGAGGCTATAATCAACTCCATGACCCCGGAGGAAAGGCGGAACCCCCGTATCATCGGCGGGAGCCGGAAGCGACGGATCGCTAGGGGTTCGGGGACCACCGTGCAGGAGGTGAACCAACTCTTGGGTCAGTTCCGCCAGATGCAGAAACTGATGAAGCAGTTAAAATTTGGTCGAGTGGACATCTCCTCTATATTTGGTACGTAAAGTATCCCTGGGGGATGGGAAAAGAAAGGGGTGGAGAATTGGTAAAGATACGCTTGCGTCGTATGGGGGCCAAGAAGCAGCCCCATTACCGGGTGGTGGTGGCCGATTCTCGGGCGCCCCGGGATGGGAGGTTCATCGAGACCATCGGCTACTATAACCCTCGCACCGAGCCACCCACGGTACGCATAGATGAGGTGCGGGCCATATATTGGTTGGAGCGGGGCGCTCAGCCCACCGAGGCTGTGGCCAGACTTCTGACCAAACTAGGCATCTCGGAGAAATGGGCTCGGGTGAAGGCGGGAGAGCCGCTAGAGGAGGTTGTACTGCCCGAAGTGGCCGAGGCGAAAGTGCCAGCAGATCTGGGCGTGGATGAACTCGGCTTACCGACCCGGGTGACGAATATCCTGACCTCGGCGGGGATAACCAAGGTGAGCGAATTGAAAGAGGGGTTGGAGAAAGGCGAACTGTCCAACATTTCCGGGCTAGGTCCCAAATCTTTGGAGAAGATAAAGAAGATCCTGAGTGAAGGGAGCCTGTGAGGAGAGGTCTATGAAGGAGCTCGTGGAATATATGGTCAAGTCCCTGGTCGAAAACCCGGATCAGGTAGAGGTGAGGGAGATAGACGGTACCCGCTCCGTCATCTTCGAGGTGAGGGTAGCCAAGGAGGATATGGGACGGGTGATAGGAAAAGGGGGGCGGGTGGCCAACGCTATGCGGACCCTCCTTCGAGTGGCGGCTATTCGACAAGGGAAACGGGCTATCCTGGAGATCGTATAAGGTGACCGGGCAGGCCGTTGGGGAGATGAGCCATTTCTCGCGTCGTAGGGGGGCAGGGGAACGCCCGGCTCGTAGGATGCCTCGTTATCTAGTGGTGGGCAAGGTGGTGGCTCCTTGGGGCACGAAGGGCGAATTGAAGGTGGCGATCCTCACCGACTTCCCGGACCGTTTTCGGGAGTTGAAGAGGGTTTACTTGGGCGATGAACCCTGGACCCTGGAAGGACATAGGCGGCATGGGAGGTGGGTCATCCTCAAGTTGGAGGGGTGCGCCGATCGCAATAGCGCGGAAAAACTTCGAGGAGAATTGGTGCAGATCCCCCTGGAGGAAGCGATGCCCCTCTCGGAGGATGAGTACTATATCTACCAGATAGTGGGTTTGGAGGTCTGGACGAGGGAGGGGGAGCATCTAGGAAGGGTCTCGGAGGTCCTTTTCACCGGGGCCAATGAGGTCTATCTAGTGGAGGGAGAGCGAGGCGAGATACTCGTTCCCGCCATAGAGGATGTGGTTAAAGAGGTCGACCTAGAGGGGGGAAGGCTCATCGTTGAACCCCTGGAAGGGATGTTCTAATCCGTTTTGACAAAGAGCCAGCCGTAATGGTATGCTGAGGCATATATGAGACGTTTGTGGGTGGTAGCGTGACGGATCTGAAGTACTGGATCGGCTTCAATTTGGTTCCAGGCATCGGGCCAGCACGTTTGAGGGCGCTTTTGGAGCGTTTCGGCGATCTCAAGAGCGCTTGGCAGGCCGAACCCCGAGAGTTGAGGGAAGCAGGGCTAGATAGACGCTCTCTGGAGAGCCTTCTGGCCGCTCGCAAGGAGATCTCCCTCGAGGAGGAGGAGGCCAGGGTGGCCCAGGCTGGAGCCAAGGCCATCACTTGGGAAGATGAAAACTACCCCCCGCGGCTGCGTCATATCCATAACCCGCCACCCCTTCTCTACGTGAGGGGGGAGATCCTCCCCCAGGATGAGTGGGCGGTGGCGGTAGTGGGGACTCGGAACCCCAGTCACTACGGTAAACAGGTGGTGGACCAAATAGCCGGAGATCTGGCCCGGAACGGGATCACGGTGATAAGCGGCTTGGCGCGAGGGATCGATTCTTTGGCCCATCGCGCCGCCTTGGAGGCGGGGGGCCGGACCATAGCCGTCCTGGGGTGCGGCATCGACATCATCTACCCCCCCGAACATACCAAACTGGCCCAGACTATCATAGAGGAGGGGGCTTTGGTCACCGAGTACCCTCTAGGCACCCCGCCTGAAGGGGGAAATTTCCCGCCTCGCAACCGGATCATAAGCGGTCTAGCGTTGGGCACGGTGATCGTGGAGGCTGGCGAGCGGAGCGGGGCTCTCATCACCGCTGACTACACCCTGGAGCAGGGGCGGGAACTCTTCGCCGTGCCGGGGAAGATCGTGGCCAGAAAAAGCCGGGGCACGAACAGGCTCATCCAAGAAGGAGGGGCGAAACTGATCCTCTCGGTGGAGGATATAATGGAGGAGTTGAACTTAACCATGATCGAAGAGCACCGAGAGGTGCAAGAGATCCTCCCTGAGAATGAGACCGAATCTATGATCCTTGGCCTCATCTCCCAGGAGCCGGTGCATGTGGATGAGATAGGTCGCCAGAGCGGTTTACCCATCGCCCAGGTGACGAGCACTCTGGCCCTGATGGAACTGAAGGGGTTAGTGCGCCAGGTGGGGGGGATGAACTACGTCCTGGCCCGGGAAGCGAAAGTTAGATATCTTGTCGATTGAGGCAGGGATGTACGCCGTGATACTGGCTGGAGGGGCGGGGACCCGTCTCTGGCCTCGCAGCCGAAAGGATAGCCCCAAACAACTCCTGGATTTGGTCTCGGGGAGGACGATGTTGCAGACCACCTATGATCGCATCTTGCCTCTCGTCCCTCCTCAGAACGTCCTGGTAGTCACCGGTGGTTCTTATCTCCCTCTGGTTCGGGAGCAGCTCCCTGATCTGCCGGAGAGAAACGTCATCGCCGAGCCAGCAGGCCGAGGTTCGGCACCAGCCATAGGGCTGGCCGCCATCCACCTGGTCCGCTCCCACTCCAAGGAGGTGATGATCTGTCTCCCCGCCGATCACGTCATCACTCAAGAGGAGAAGTTCCGCGGTGTCCTTCAGGCCGCGGCCAAGGTGGCGGGGGGAGGTTATCTGGTCACCTTGGGCATTCAACCTCGCGGCCCGGAGACCGGGTACGGCTATATCCAGACCGACGAGTATCTGGAGTCCATCTCTGGCCACGAGGTCTATAGGGTGAAACGGTTCACCGAGAAGCCAGCCCGGGGCACAGCCGAGGCTTTCTTGCGATCCGGCGATTACTTCTGGAATTCGGGTATCTTCATCTGGAGGGTGGATACCATTCTGGGCGAGATAGAGCGGCTCATGCCCAAACTGTATGCCCAGTTGTTGGAGATAAAAGAGGCTCTGGGGAGTGCCGAAGAGTCTCGGGTTCTGGAGAGCGCCTGGGAGTCGGTGGAACCAGAGACGATAGATTATGGCATCATGGAGAAGGCGGTCAAGGTAGCGGTCCTTCCTAGCAGTTTCGGCTGGAGCGATGTGGGGAGTTGGTCCAGCCTCATCGAACTCCTCCCCGCTGACGCCGAGGGTAATGTGGTCGTGGGAGACCATGTGGGGCTCGATACCAAGGGCACCCTAGTTGTCAGCCCCGAGCGGTTGGTGGCCACCATAGGGGTGGAAGATCTAGTCATCGTCGATACCGAGGATGCCATCTTGATCTGCTCTCGGGATCGTACCGAGGATGTAAAGGCCTTGGTAGCCGAACTTCAAAGGAAGCGGAGGGAAGAACTCCTATAGTGGAAGCCTACTGCGTCAAGTGTAGGGCTAAGCGAGAGATGAAAGAGCCCCAGCCTGTCTACACCAGGAAGGGACAGCCGGGGACCAGGGGGGTCTGTCCCATCTGCGGGACCAAGATGTTCGGGATGGGTAGAACCCCGGCCCATGCCTCGCTCCCTAAGCCTAAGAGCACTGCTAAGCCCGAAGGGAAGCGGGCATCAAAAGGTGATGGCAAATTGGTGATCGTTGAATCGCCGGCTAAGGCGCGGACCATGAGGAGGTTCCTGGGCCGGGGTTTCGAGGTCAAGGCTTCGGTGGGGCATGTGAGGGATCTCCTCAAGTCGAGGCTTAGCGTGGATGTGAAGAACGATTTCGCCCCCACCTATCGTGTCCCTCGCGAGAAGCGCCAGGTAGTCAAGGAGTTGCGGGAGGCCGCCCAAGGGGCGGCTGAAGTCTATTTAGCCACCGATCCCGACCGGGAGGGGGAGGCGATCGCCTGGCATCTCATCGAGGCGGCCAGGATAGGGGTCCCCGTGCATCGCGTGGCTTTCCACGAGATCACCAAACGGGCAGTAACCGAGGCCTTTTCCCATCCACGAGGGATAGACATGCGGTTGGTCGAGGCCCAGCAGGCGAGGCGGATCCTGGACCGCTTGGTGGGGTATAAGATCGGCCCTCTCCTTTGGCGAAAGGTAAAGGGGGGGCTCTCTGCAGGCCGGGTGCAATCGGTCGCTTTGCGCCTCGTCGTGGAACGGGAGCGGGAGATCGAAGCGTTCGTCCCTCAGGAGTTCTGGAGCATAGAGGCCGAATTAGCCAAGGAGGAGACGCGGGGGCAGGAGCCCCGAGACTCATTTAGGGCCAAACTCGAACGGGTGAGGGGAGAGAAGGTCAGACTTGAAAATCAAAACGAAGTTCAACTCATCCTGAAGGAGTTGGAGGGGGCCCCATATATCGTAGAGCGGGTGAAGAGGCAGGAGAAGCAGCGGAGACCACTTCCTCCCTTTATCACCAGCACCTTGCAGCGGGATGCGTTCCGCCGTCTCCGCTTCTCAGCCAGGCGCACTATGCGGGTGGCCCAGCAACTATACGAGGGGGTGAGCCTGGGCACTCGAGGCTCGGTAGGGCTCATCACCTATATGCGCACCGACTCGGTGAGAGTGGCTGCGGCGGCCCAAGGAGCGGCCAGGAGTTATATAAGGGAGAGGTTCGGACCAACCTTAGTTCCCCCCTATATGCCCCGCTACAAGACGAGGGCCAAGAGGGCCCAAGAGGCCCATGAGGCCATCCGGCCCACCTCAGTGCGCCGGGAGCCAGAGGCTATCAAGGGGTTCTTGACCCGCGACCAATATAGGTTGTATGATCTGATATGGAGGCGATTTTTGGCCAGCCAGATGGCGCCTGCGCTCTTCGAGGCGACCACCGTAGATGTGGGAGCCGGGGAGAGTTATCTCTTCCGGGCCTCTAGGTCAGTGCTCAGGTTCCCCGGTTTCCTAACGGTCTACGAGATCCAGAGAGAGGAAGAGGAGCCTTTGCCAGAATTGACTGAAGGAGAACCTCTAGACTGCCTCCGCCTCATCCCAGAGCAGCATTTCACCAAGCCGCCGCCACGGTATAATGAAGCCACCTTGGTGAAGGCGCTGGAGGAGTATGGGATCGGCCGGCCCAGCACCTACGCCCCTATTATCTCTACTATCCAGACCCGGGGGTATGTGGAGCGGGTGGATAGACGGTTGCAGCCCACAGAATTGGGCATCTTGGTCTGCGATCTCTTGATCAAGCATTTCCCGGACATTATGGATGTGGGCTTTACCGCCCAGATGGAAGAGGAACTCGATCTCATAGCCTCCGGGGAGAAAGAGAGGGTTCCCGTTCTTCGAGAGTTTTATCAACCCTTTGAAAAGGCGTTGGAGCGGGCCGAAGAGGAGATGGAGAAGGTAGAGATCGTTGACGAGCCCACAGGCGAGTTGTGCGAGGAATGCGGCAGCCCTATGGTCTTCAAGTTCGGCCGGTACGGGAAATTCATAGCCTGTAGCAACTACCCCAACTGCAAGAACACGAAACCATACCTGGTAAAGATCGGGGTCTTGTGCCCTCGTTGTGGTGGAGAGCTGGTGGAGAGGCGGTCTAGGAAGGGGCGACGTTTCTACGGCTGTGCCAACTATCCGGAGTGCGATTTCGCCGTGGGACGGAGACCTCTGCCTCAGCCTTGTCCTCAGTGTGGTGGTCTCTTGACCATCGCCTCGCGGAAGTTCGCCCAGTGCATTGAGTGCAAGACTCAACTGCCCAGGAAAGAATTGAAAGCCTCCGAATTTGAGACCGCAGGAGAAGGGCTCAAGAGTGAGGGGTAGGGGTGAGGAGGAAAGGCGGAGGCTATCGCATCCCCAAGAGCAGACGGAGGCCCAGATCGAAACCCTGGAACCAACGGGGCCGCAGAACCCTTCGTAGGCGAAAGGGTCGCAGGTAGGGACGTGTGGAAGAGTACCTAGATCGATTCATCACCTATCTTGTGGTGGAGCGGAACGCTTCTCCCTACACGGTTCGGAACTACCGCCAAGAGGTGGGCGAGTTTCTCCGCTTCTTAAAGGGGGAGGGGGTCTCTTCCCTTCAGGAGGTAGATCGCCAACATCTCTTCCGCTACCTCCTCTGGCTCAGGGCCAAGGGGTATGCCACAACCAGCATAAGGCGACGGATATCGGAGTTACGCTCTTTTTTCAAGTATTTAGTAGGCCAGAAAGTGCTCGAATCGAACCCCATCGAAGCCATCTCCGCACCCAAGGTGCCTAAGCGCCTTCCTCGCTATCTGAAACCGGAGGAGATAGTAGCCATCATACGGGCCCCCGATACCTCCCAGCCCTTGGGGCAGAGGGATCGGGCCATCCTGGAGATCCTATACGCCACTGGCATGAGGATCAGCGAATTGGTGGGGCTAGATATGGGTACCGTGGACATCGCCA
>JBHIDN010000050.1:0-7721 GCA_046760125.1 Anaerolineae bacterium | reverse complement strand
AGCAAACCGTCTATCTCGGCCCCTCCGACTACGTCCCCTGGCGAGAAGCCCGTAAGTGGGCCCATCTCCGCGTAGAGGGGCGAAGTTTCGGCGATGTGCCTTTGAACATAGAATTGAAATTGGAAGTTTGGGACTCCCCTAACTCTGCGGGAGTGGTGATCGACGCCATACGTTGCTGCAAACTGGGGCTGGACCGAGGGTTGAAGGGTACTCTCGTCGCCCCCTCGGCCTATTTCATGAAGTCGCCTCCCGTGCAGTTTACCGATGACGAAGCGCGAAGGAAGTTGGAGGAGTTCATCGCTGGATAGAAAGAGCAACACTATACCCCTGGCTCTAAAGACCCCCTTCCTGACGAGACTTTACCGTTACGTTGAGAAGGGGGCGAATCTAGTAACCTATGGGCTGTTTCTGGGGCTCATCTTCCTAGCCCAACGGCTGCCCTTGAAAGTGGCTTACGGCATAGCCTCCCTGGTAGGTGACCTATTATTCCTCCTCTGGCGTCGGGGAAGGTCTAATGCTATAGACAACATGCGCCACGTCCTGGGCCCCCAGGTTACAGATCTGGCGGTGCGCCAGACAGCGCAGCGCTCCTTTCGCAACTATATGAAAATCCTAGTCGACTTCGTGCGGCTCCCGCGGACAAGTGATAAGGAGGTGGAGAGCCGTGTCCAAGGTGAGGGGTGGGAGCATCTAGACCGTGCCCTTGAAGGGGGTAAAGGCGCACTCCTGGTAGGGACTCACCTGGGCAGTTGGGATCTGGCAGGGTTGGCTCTAGCGGCACGGGGACACGAGTTGTACGTGGTAGCCGAGAGGCAAAAACCCTCCTGGCTTAACCGCATAGCCCGCGATTGGCGAGAAGCGCGAGGGATCCACCTCATCTTCATGGAGCGGACCCTAAAACCGCTTTTTCGTGCCCTGGCGCGAAACCAGTTGGTTGGGATTGTGGTGGACCGTCCGTTGCCAGAGGGTGAGGGGGTAACTGTAGAGTTCTTCGGCCAGATGGTATCCTGGCCTTCGGGGCCAGCCGCTCTGGCGCTCCGCACAGGTGCCCAGGTCATCACCGGATACCTCGTGCGCACCTTGGACGGCCATTTCAAGGGAGAGTTCTTCCCCCCTTTGGAGTTTCAACCCAGCGGCGATAAATTCGAAGACCTGCGTCGGCTCTCCCAAAAGATAGTGACTCTGCAAGAAGAATTGATCAGGCGGTATCCCGATCAATGGTACATGTTCCGTCGCATGTGGCCTTCTAGCCAGTGTGGGTAAAGTGAACCAAACGTTTCTCGCCTATCTACTCTATAGACTCGCAGGAGCCATCGTCCCCCATATACCGTCGCGGTGGGGGTACCCCCTATTCTCCTTCATCGGGGACCTGGCTTACCGCTTCCACTCCGGCGCCCGACAGATAGTGCAAGAGAACCTGAGACATGTTTTGGGTCAAGAGACCGATAAGGCCGTCATCGAAGAGACCGCCCGCCAACTCTTCCGCAATTCCCTCAAGAACTATTACGAACTGTTCCACCAACGGACCCTCTCCCGGGAAGAGATGAGAGCCTCCCTCACCGTTAAGGGGCTAGAACATATAGAGGAGGCGTTGGCCCAAGGCAAGGGGCTGGTCTTGGCCACCGCTCATTTCGGGAGCCCCGATGGCCTCATGTATCTGGCCTCCCTCTTCTCTTACCGGGTGACAGCCCCCGCAGAGCATCTGAGACCCGAGAGGCTCTTCCGCTATCTCTTGAGCCTGCGAAAGAGGGGAGGGATCACGCTTCTGCCGGCCGATGGCCCCCTCCTGGGTCTCTTTCGGGCCCTGAAGCGCAACGAGATAGTGGCGGTAGCGGCGGATAGGGATACTACGGGAAGTGGCATCATGATCGATTTCTTCGGCGCGCCGGCTCGCCTCCCCGATGGCCACGTCCAGTTGGCTATGCGCACGGGGGCCAAGTTGGCTCTGGCCTTCGGCAGGAGGGAACCGGATAATACCTACACTATTGAGATCCACCCCCCTCTCGAATTAGAGGATACGGGTGACTTCAAGCGCGATGTGCGCGCCAACATGGAGAAGGTGGTGGCCGGTCTGGAGAGAGCGATCCGCCAACACCCCGAACAATGGCTGATGTTCTACCCCCTCTGGCCCGCCCGTGCTGTACGTAAAGTACAGGGTGCGAAGCGTTGATGCCAGCCCGCCCCGCCTGGCCAGGCTAGGGGACGGGCCCTGGCGCCCTAGAGGAATCTGATGGGAAAGGCTGACCTACATATCCACTCCGGCGCGGGTGACGGTTTACCCGCGGTGCAGGAGATCCTTGACTACGTGGAAAACGAGACCGATCTGGATCTGATCGCCATCACCGATCACGACCTCATCGACGGCTCCCTAGAAGCCAGGGACCTGGTAGCCAAAGGGGATTATCGCTTCCAGGTGCTGGTGGGGATGGAGATCACCACCTTAGAGGGACATCTTCTGATCTATGACTTGGAGGAGCCGGTCCGGATGCTCCAGCCTTTAAGGCGAACTATAGAGTTAGTCCACGAGCAAGGGGGGTTCTGCATCGTGCCCCATCCCATGAGTTGGCTCACTCTAAGCCTCCAGAGATGGAGCATCGAACGGATATTGAGAGACCCCCGGGAGGAGATAAGGCTTGAGGGTTTGGAGATCCTGAACCCCAACCTCGCGGGCCGGGTCAGTCATGAACGGGCGATAACCCTCAATGAGCAGAGATTTCACCTTCCGGAATTGGGAGGCAGCGACGCTCATTTCCTCTCCCTGATCGGCCAAGCCCACACCTTTTTCCCCGGCCGGACAGCCGAGGATTTCCGCCAGGCTCTTGAGTCTCGAACCACGAGGGCAGAGGGCAAGTTTTTATCTTGGGAGGAGCACCGCCAACTCGCCGCGGTAGCCGGCCAGCAGATGATGAAGAGCCTGGTGATCCTACCCAGCAAGCATATCAGGCGGGCTCTCGACTCCTTCCTAGAAAGACGGAAGGGATGAAGATAGCCTTAGTCTCTCCCTATGATTACACTGTCCCCGGTGGGGTGACCAAACATATCTTCTTCCTGGACAAGCACCTCCGAAGGCTAGGCCATGAGGTGAAGATCTTGGCCCCCTGCTCCGGGGGGGAGGCGCTTGAGGAGCACGTCATCAGTGTGAGCGGCAACGTGATCTCCGTTCCCTTCAGCGGCTCCAAAGCGCGCATCACTCTCTCGCCTCGCGTCTATCGTCGAGTGAAGAAGATCCTTCAACAAGAACGGTTCGATATCGTCCATGTCCATGAGCCCCCTGCCCCAGCCTTGCCTTTAATAGTCCTCCGTCATTCGAAAAGCGTGAATGTGGGTACTTTCCACGCCTATCGCGACTCTTATGCCGGCTACCAATACGGCAAGCGGATATTTAAGCCCATTTTCGCCAAACTGGACGGCAAGATAGTGGTCTCAGAAGCGGTGCGCGATTATATAAGCAGATATTTCCCCGGCGAATATGTAGTCATCCCCAACGGCATAGACCTGGATCGGTTTGGGACCCAAGTAAAGCCCTTCTCCAAATACGCCGCTGAGGGGCCAAATATCCTTTTCGTGGGGCGTCTGGAGAAGAGGAAGGGGTTTAAGTACCTCCTACACGCTTTTCCCTACGTGAAAGAGGAGTTTCCAGGAGCCCGACTCCTAGTAGTGGGAGCCTACGATAAAGAGGACAAGGCCCCCTATGTCCATTTTGTGCGAAGAAAGCGGCTTAAGGGCGTCCGTTTTGTTGGGTATGTCTCCGATAAGGAACTGCCTCGCTACTATAAGAGTTGTGACCTTTTCTGTGCCCCCTCCACGGGCTTCGAATCTTTCGGCATGGTTCTTTTGGAGGCTATGGCTTCCGGGGTGCCCATCGTGGCCTCCGATATCGCTGGCTATCGCACCGTGCTTACAAACGAGGTGGAAGGCCTCTTAGTTGAGCCGGAGAACGAGATAGCCCTGGCCCAAGCCATCATCCGCCTTCTCAAGGAGCCGGAACTGAGGCGTAAGATGGGTGAAAAGGGTCGAGCCCGGGCGGAGGGTTACTCCTGGATCAAGGTAACTCAACAACTCCTAGATTACTATCGAGAACTCCTAGCCAGGAAGGGGAGGGTGGTGGTATGATAAGCAAATGGGCGCGGGGGTGGACCGAGAAGATCGTTACCGCCTTGGTTCGCCCTCTCCACCGGGTGGGGGTTCCTCCCGATCTACTAACCATCATGGGCTTGGTGACCACCCTAGGGGCCGCTGGCCTTTTGGCCTTCGGCTACCAGCGTCTCGGCGGGGTGGTCATCATCCCCGCCAGCATCCTTGACGCTCTGGATGGGGCCTTGGCCCGATTGGGGGGAAAAACCACCCCCTATGGCGCCTTCTTGGACTCCACCTTGGACCGGTGGGGTGAGATCGCCCTCTATCTGGGCCTCCTCTACTATTACTCCCAGCGAGCGGCGAGGATGGAGACCATCCTCATCTATCTCACCATCGCCGGCTCTCTCATGGTCTCCTACACCCGCGCTCGGGCGGAGGGGTTGGGGATCGAGTGTAGGGTAGGGCTCTTCACCCGCCTTGAGCGGCTCATCACCCTCATCGCCGGGCTCCTCTTGCAACTGATGCCCTGGGCTCTGGGTATCCTGGCCCTCTTCACCAACCTCACCGCCGTGCAACGGCTCTGGCACGTGCGGCAAGCGACGAGGAAGTAGCGGGGGCTTCTCCCCGCCGAGAGGCTAGCCAAGAGTGGCCGAAGTGACCTCGCAATTAAATGAGTCAGGAGTTAACTTCTGACACCAGCGGAATTAAGCAGGGCATGTCCCTGCCGATGAAAACGTCGCACATAAAGTGCGACGCTACGTTGTATCTCTTCCCACTCTCCTATACAGCACCCAACTCCCCTTCCGCCCTTTGATGGGAGCCCGGTCATAGTAGATGTCGAAGACCTCCCCCCTCTGGGTCCGCACCCGGTAGTAGTCCCTCCCCACGCCCCACGACCCCCTCTTCTCGGAACTGCGCACCCAGTAGGAGCCCCTCTCCTTCTCGTACCGGCATTTGGTCCTTCCCCTCAGTCGATAGTCGTGCCATTCTTTGAGCAACTCAACGATGACATGTTCCTGGCCCTGCCAGGTGAAGGCAGAGGGCAACCCCGGCTTCTTCTCGATAAGCGGCTCTCTATCGAAATGAACCTCTATCTCTTCGCTGTAGAAATCAGCCATCGTCAACGATAATATACCAGTTCCGATGGGGGAAGGGAAAGAGCGGTCAAGGCTTCCGCTTTGTCAGGGGTCTTCTCAGAAAGAGCCTCCCAGAGGCTCAACTGAAAGGCGGGCTGCTTGCCGCTTAGGGTGATGAAGGGAGCGGCTCGCTTGGCCACGGCTCCTAGACGTTGGAGATCCTTCAAGGTACGCAGCCGCCCCAGCCGTCGCCCCTTGATGATCCGCCGCACCGATTTGGGGCCGATGCCCGGCACCCGCAACAGTTCTTCCCTCGTAGCCCTGTTTACCTCCACGGGGAAGAAGTGGGGGTGATGGAGAGCCCAGACCATCTTGGGGTCCGCCTCCTGGGGTAGGTTCCCCTCTCCGTCGAAGATCAACTCTTCAAGGGTGAAGCCGTACTTCCGGAACAAGAAATCGGTCTGATAGAGGCGGTGCTCCCGGAGCAAGGGAGTGGCGGGCCGATCCTCTAAGGGGGTTCCCTCCAAAGGCTGGAAGGCGCTGAAATATACGCGGGCCAACTTCAGTTCCCGATAGAGCGTCTCCGTGGTTTGTAAGATCTCCTTGTCGGGCTCCCCTGCGGCCCCCACCACGAACTGGGTCGTCTGTCCCGCCCTTCGCACCCGCCTTTCACCTCCATCCTCTAAGAGCCGCCTCACCCACCGCAGGGGGGCCAAGAGATCATCTAACTCCTTGTCTGGCGCCAGTCGCCTCAGCCACTTCTGGCCTGGAGCCTCCAGGTTAACAGAGACCCGATCGGCCACCTGCGTGGCTCGCTCCACGCAACCCCAACTGGCCCCGGGCAATATTTTCAGATGGATGTAGCCCCTATAGAGGTATTTGTGGCGCAATATCTCCGCCGTGGCTATCATCTGTCCCATGGTGCGATCTGAGCTCCCGCGCACGGCGGAACTCAAAAACAACCCCTGCACCATCTCGGCGCGGTACAACTGGTCGAAAAGATAGGCCAGTTCTTCGGGTTTGAAACTCGTCCGTCGGAAGTCGTGATCTCTGCGGTTGAGACAGTAGAGACAGTTATTATCGCAGGCGTTGGTGAGGAGGATCTTGAGGAGTTTCACCGTCTTGCCGTCGGGCAAGGCAGCAGGATAGATCCAACGGCCCATATCGTCCTTCACCCGATGGCTCTCTCCGCAAGCGCCGCACAGATCGTATCGCGCGGCCTCGCCCAGGGTCTGCACCTTCTCTATGGTATCCATGCCCTACTATTATACGAACAAACGTTCGAGTTGTCAAGACCTCAATAGGAATTCTACAGACCTCGGTACCAGATGAATGCGTTCGGCATCCTGAGGAGAAGAACCTCATCTTCTGGTGTGG
The DNA here is from genome assembly GCA_046760125.1 of Anaerolineae bacterium. Taxonomy (GTDB): domain Bacteria; phylum Chloroflexota; class Anaerolineae; order UBA7937; family UBA7937; genus UBA7937. The sequence continues at coordinate 1,191 of JBHIDN010000050.1, read as the reverse complement.
TAGAGATGGCATATTCTCTACAGCGAGGTCTGTCCTTCGACACTGAGCCTTCCCTCGGATCCTGAGGTCCTCGGGACCGAAGGGCAAGACGAAGTGTATGCTCACATATTACCACCTCTGGAAAATGAATCCAACCGAAGGCTGGGGCTTGAATTCAACCCAGGATACCACATCAGGGCTTGGTGAACACTCTCTTAGCCCCGAAAATCTTGAGTATTTAATACACTACTAAAAGAGCGAAGGTTGATGTTCCTAAGGCCAAAAGGTATAATCTCCAGAGGAGTGAAATGAAAGGCTTCTATGAGGAAGTGCTGCGCCTTATCAGCCGAGGCGAGAGGTTAGCCCTGGCCAAGGTGGTGGCTACTAGGGGTTCCACTCCTCGGGAGGTGGGAGCCCAGATGCTTATCCGCCGAAGCGGAGAGATGATGGGCACCATCGGCGGCGGCTGCGGAGAGGCAGAGGTTCGACGTCAGGCGATAGAGGCGTTGGAGGAGGGTCAGCCTCGCCTGATGGTCGTGGACCTCACCGAGGAGGTCACCTGGGAGACGGAGAAGGCCTGCGGAGGGATGATGGAGGTCTTCATCGACCTCTGGGGAGAGGCCGAGAAAAAATTGGCCAAGCGGCTAGCGGCCTCCCAGGGGAAACAAGTGGCCTTGGTCACGGCCCTAAAAGGGGACCTCAGTCAACCAGGGAGGAAACTCCTCATAATACCAGGTGAGGAGCCCATGGGCAGCCTGGGCAGCCCCTCCCTGGATGAGTGGGCCAAGAAGGCAGCAGAGAGGGGCCTGGCGGAAGGCAACTCCGGGGTCGTCAACTATAAAGGCTCCGTCGAACTCTTCCTAGAGGTGCATAAGCCATCTCCCACTCTCCTCATCGCTGGGGCCGGACACATCGCCCTTCCCCTGGCCCAGATGGGCGTCATGCTCGATTTCCGGGTGGTGGTGATCGACGACCGGCCCACCTTCGCCAACCCAGAGCGGTTCCCCCAGGCGGACCAGGTGATAGCCGGGGGCTTCGAGAAGACGCTGCGCGATTTCCCCATCGACAAAGAGACCTACATCGTCATCATCACCCGAGGCCACAAACATGACACGGAGTGCCTGCGGCAGGTTCTCGATTCCTCCGCGGCCTATATAGGGATGATTGGGAGCCGAAGACGGGTAAAGGGGGTGTTCAAACTCCTGAAGGACG
>JBHIDN010000049.1:0-7800 GCA_046760125.1 Anaerolineae bacterium | reverse complement strand
TTAACAACTCTTTATAGAAGATGGTAGTGGCTCCCCTGGCGAAGGGACACTCCTCATAGATGTAGTCGATGCCTCTTAAGATGGCATAGGCCGCCGTCTCCCGCTCGTAGAACCTGAAGAAGGGCTTCACTTTCCGCGCCAGCCGGGGATGGGTAGAAGGGAGCACCGGGGCCTGGCGAAGAAGATACCCCGTCTGCCAGTGGAGGACGTTCTGTAAGAGAACGGCCGCCTCATCGTCTAAGTTATGCCCGGTGGCCAAGATAGCCCCCTCCTCTAGGGCGGCCTCGTTCATTATGTACCGTTTCACCAGCCCACAGAGGGAGCAAGTTTTCTGTCCCGGCCTCTCCCTAGCCAATTGGGGGATCGACTTCCCATACTCTTCCTTCACGTCCACCACCTTCAGCCTAGCCCCTTCCCTCTTCTCCACAAACCTGTGTACCCTGGCTAAAGAATTAGAAGAGTAACCCTCTTCCGAGATGCCCAGGTCTATATAAAGGCCCTGAGCCTCGTAGCCCAAGCGGAGAAGCACATCCCATAGGCTGAGGCTGTCCTTCCCCCCGGAGACGGCCACCAAGATGGTCTCTCCTGGGCTGAACATCTCATATTTCTCGATGAACCGTTGAGTTTGAGCCGGTATCCATTCCAGGAAATGCTCCCCACAGAGGGCCAGTTTGTGCTGGCGCATATTTATGACCGCGGGTTGAGAGCATTTACGACACTTCACCATCGCCTCCCGAAACCACAGCGATCAGTTTCACCTCATCTTCATCGCTCAGAATAACGTCGTCGGTGACCAGTTCGCCGTTGCGGACGACGAGCACCGCTTCAGGGTCCAGCCCTACTTTCTTGATAGCGTCCCGGGCCGTCATCCCGCCCGGGAGTTCCCATTCCTTGTCTCGATAGGTTATCCTCATGGCAACTCTATGGGCTCACCCACCTCCGGCAGGCGTACCTCCATCCCTTCCAATTCTTCGATGAAGAGTTCTGGTTTCAAAGTATGGATTGGTATCACCACCTGGGGACGGATACGGCGTATCAGGTCGATGATGTCTCTGCCGCTGGCGTGTCCCGAGGCATGTAGCCTCTTATCAGCCAAGGGGTCATCAGGGTCGCCTACGAAACGGATATGGAAATGGTTCAGCCAGTTGCGCAGCCGCTTAAGGTCCATCTCCATCTCCTCATTGAACGCCTCGCTGGAAGAGTAGATATAGGTAGCCTCCTCTGGCTCGATATCCACCAGATCGTTGATGTCGAAGAAACTGAAACAGAGGATGTACCCCTCTGGGTCGCCCCGTACCTCAGGGGCTCCGACGAGCCGCCCTTCCCGGCGATATCGGTGTCTCAGTTTCTCTTCCCAAGGCCGGGGGGCACTCTTCACATCGGCATAGACCACCAGATGCTCATCTTGAACCACATCGGGCAGGTCCGGGGAGGCAAGCCTCATCGCTTCCAAGAGGTAGGCATCAGCGGGGGATATGGCCAACCTTCTCCCTATCTCCTTCGCCACCTCGAGAAAGGCAATCAGACGCTCCACGTTGCGGGCTCCGAAGTCGGCTATGATGAGCCCCGAAGCCCTCCTTGCCGCTTCCAAAACGGCATCGAAAACCTCCTCCTCGGTGACTCTTTTATCATCATCGATCCGCGTCCCCTCACAGAGAAGGGCCACGGGGTTCAGAGCGGCTACCTCCTCGATGAACCTCTCGGTTAGATGGCCGTATGTTCCATGGAGCCTGAAATCTCCCGTATAGACAACCCACCCGGCCGAGGTCTCTACGGCGAAGGCGGTGGCCCCAAAGATAGAGTGATCCACGGGGAAATACCGCAAGGGAAGGCTCCCGATCCTATCCACCGCTCCTTTTTTATTCTGGAGCCTTATCTCCTTGGTGAAGACCGGGGAACTGGACCAGAAATCACTCTCCACGAGCGAGCGCTGATCCAGGAGGAGGAAGGACCGCCCCTGGTAGTGATAGAGAGGGTTCTTTTTCTGGCGCACGGGGCGCAGAACACCTTCCTCCAGTTCCCGCCAGGTGAAGTAACAGACCTCCCTTTCGATATCGGCGGATTGACCGATGTCCTGGACCACCTTGGCGATGAAAGCGGTCATGGCTGTGGTGTAGATGGGGATATCGGCATGGAGGAAGGAGATATACCCTGAATGGTCGAGGTGGGCATGGGAGAGCAAGACCCCCTCCACATCGAGATGACGGTGCAACGACGATGATTCCAGGAAAGCCTTATCCTCGGCCGACAAGGCGGCCACGAAATCGGCCCGGTAGATCCCCTCCAGGGGAGGCAGGAGCCCCAAGCGAAGAGGGTCCCGGAGCCCCACCCCGGCACGAGGTTTGAGATACTCCTCGAAGAAGAGGTATCGGCGCGCGAAAGGAAGACCGAAATCGAAAAAGAGCCGCGTCTTTCTCTCCTCGTCCTCCAAGAGGATCTTATTGCCGCCTATGGAGAGAACACCATCGTAGCAAGTGATAGAGACGCTCATACTTTGATTCTACGTGAAGCGAGGCCGGGGGTCAAGAAACCGTTAACAGCGAGGAAGAGCCGACACCAGGTCGGCCGCCATAATCTCAAATGTGACACCGCGGTTTATCGGCGGTCTTTTCCTTTCACCTTTGGTTGTATATACCCCTCTTTTGCCCTCTCCCCCTCTTCCCAGCCCAACTCCAAGGCTTCTTCGTTCAACCGCTCCGTCCCTTTGGGAGCGTGGGCTCGGAGCGCCTCTATCAACTCCTCCTTGGTTATTATCCCCGTGGCCCCACCCAAGACCCCCAAGGCCACTATATTGGCTGCTACCGCTCTCAGCCTCTGCCGGGCCAAGCCGGTGATAGGGACCCTGATTACCCTTCCCTCAACCTGGGGTTCTCCCTCCACCTCGGTAGAATCGATGACCACCGTTCCTCCGGGGCGCAACTGGCTCCCGTACTCTTCGAGGGCCTCCTGGCTCATCACCAGTAGGAGGTCGGGAGAGGTGGCTTTGGGGTAGATTATCTCCTCCGCGTCGATGACCACCTCGGAGATGGAGGTGCCGCCCCGCACCCGAGGGGCGTATGATTGGCTCATGGCCACGTTGCGGCCACTTCTGAGCGCCGCTTCGCCCAAAATCAAACCAGCCAGGACCAGCCCCTGTCCTCCCCTCCCCGCCAATCGGATCTCGTACCTCATAACTCCCGCACCAGAATGGCGAAATCGGGGCAGTGCAACTCGCAAAGTTTGCAATTAGTACAGGCCTCCAGTCTCACGACTCTGGGTTTCCCCTCCTCATCGGCTTCCAGCACCTCGAAGGGGCAAAACTCTATGCAGAGTTCGCAGGCTTTGCACCAGTCGTAGTTGATCTCGATATCGTAAACGCCTTGTTTCACCTTAGGCATCTATTCGGCTTTATCTAGGGGATGGCGGCCACTATCTCCGGGTTGAGCCCTTCGAACTTGGAAAGCCAGGCCTTCCTCTCGCCCCTTAGCCCCCTCACAAGAGCCTCATACTCTATGGCGGTATAGAAGCGAGAGGGATCGAACCTACTTATATCTATCCCCTCCACCTCAATGGGCACCTCGTACCCCCAGTCGGGATCGACCTTCCACTCTATCCCTCCCCTGGCCGCTTGCTTTATGATCTCCGTCGTATCCTCTATCCTTATCTTCTCCCCCTCTTCACCACCCACCCGGCCGGTATTAAGGACGAAACATTGAACATCTGGGTTCCTTCGTAGGAACTCCAGGAACCTGTTCCCCTCTTCGTATTCGGGGCCCACGATGAAGGGGTTGGTGCCCACCACCCGCAAAGACTGGCCCGCTCGCGAGGGGTCGCCGGCCGAGGTCTCGATAGATTCTCCTAGCATGAAGAAGGCCGCCCCTTGCTCTGGCGTCAATCTGGCCACGGGAGGAACGATATCCTTCCTTCTGGTGATGAAGAAAACAAGGTCTGCTCGTGGCAGATCGATCTCCTCATCGGTGTAGGCTAACTCCGAGCGCAAGATGACACACCTCCCGTTGGAAGTAAGGGTATAATCTAGGAAGTCCACCGACCCATCCTCGTGGACCATAATGTTCTCCAAGATGGCGTGAGGACTTATGGCCGCTTCGTAGAGGATCGGCTGCCCTACCGGCTCTAGTCCCTCGGTCTTGATGTAGAAATTATCCTCCGTCCCCACGCAAGAAGCGTCGGGCCTCATCAAGACCACGTCATCCTGCCTGATAGCCACCCCCTCCTCCCCCTCCAGCCAGTGGTGGTGACAGGTAAGGGTCGTCTTCCCCGTGCCGCTCAGACCGAAAAATATCGCCCCCCTCTCCACCAGTTGACCCCTTACATCCCTGACACGGAGGACCTTGCTCCCGGCATGGAGGCCCAGCCAGCCTCGCTTCTTGGCCTCATACATAGCCATCCGCAAGAAAGCCTTCTTAATCTCCCCCATATAATCGGAGCCCAAAAGATAGGTGACCCCCTCCTGGGGGATCACGATCATCTTCCTCTCCTCCCAGTCAGGCAGATCTATCACCAAAAGGTCTGGCTCCCTACCCTCCAGAGGAGGAAAAAGGGTAGTCCCCCACATATAGGGGAGGCGGGCGAACTCAGGGACGACATAGAGCCGACAGGCAAGCCTACTCCTGGGCTCCAGGCACATAGTCCTGTCGATAGAGATCAGCCTCCTCCCTTTCAGATGCTGCCTCACCGCCTCGATCGTCTTCTCTTGATCGGCGGTGAGCCCGCCCAGGGCTATCTCCGTGAACTTGGCACTCCTCGACCTTATCCTGGTTATATAACTGGCGCTCCCGTACTCGGTGGTCCGTTCCTCGTGGGCCGCCATCCTCCTCAACTCTTCTGGGGTCAGGCCACGAAGGATCTCCCTTGCCACTATCGGCTCACCAACGATCATCTCGACTCCTGACAAGTGGGTAAAAAAGACCTCGGCAGCAGGATGCTCCAAATTCTACCTCAAGCCCGTTACCTTGCAAGTTTGCTCCCGCCGCTCTCCGCCGCCAAGAGGGATTTGAGGGCCACGATGGCTACCTCCAGCATCTCCTCGTCAGGCTCCCTGGTGGTGAGGCTCTGGAGGGCTAAACCCGGCGAGACCAGGGCCCGCAGGAGGGGGTTATCTTGATGGCGGGCGGCGAACTTGATGAACTCATAAACCAGGCTCACGATAAGGGGGATGAGAAGCAGTCGAGAGAGGATACGCCAAATAAATGGTGGCCTCCCCAGGAGGGCGAAGACGAAGATGGAAAGGACTAGGACGAAAAGGAGGAAGCCGGTGCCACACCGGGTATGGGCCGTGGTGTAGACAGCGACGGAAGCGGGATCGAGAGGCGCGCCGGCTTCATAAGCGTTGATGGTCTTATGCTCAGCGCCGTGGTAAGCGAAGAAGCGACGGATGTCGGGAAGGAGGCCGATCAGCCCGATATAACCCAGAAAGAGCCCCAGGCGCAGAACCCCTTCGATGAGGTTGCTAACTAAGGCGGAGGTGATGAACCGGTCTATGAGGCCCACTAAGAGGAGAGGCACTAGGAAGAAGATGCCAATGGCGAAGGCTAGAGAGACGAGCACTAACCCCCAGACCGCTGGCCCTCGGAACTCCACCTCCTCTTCCTCTAGGACCACGTTGGCTGAATAGATTAGGCTCCGCATCCCCAAGGCTAAGGTATCCCAGAGGATGACCAGACCCCGAAGAAAGGGAAGCCTCCACCAGCGGCTGGTGTAGAGGGGGCTCTCCAAGGGCTCATTATGAATAACTATCCTTCCTGAAGGGTGACGCACGGCTACAGCCATAGACTTTCGACCGCGCATCATCACCCCCTCCATCACCGCCTGGCCGCCGTAATCGAACTCCCTCGCCTCACCCCTTTCAACCATAGGCGGCCTTCAGGACTCCTAGAGCCCGCAGGGTGAGCCATCTGCTAGGCTTCCCCCGCCTCTCGATATCTACAAACATCCTGCCGTTAAGGCTAAACTCCATCTTCCAATGACTCTCTTCGTCCTGCGAGAGAATAGAACCTCTCCAGGCGCGCGAGCACCTTCTCCAGAACCTCCCTTGTATCCGGGAAGGTCACCCTCTCCAGCGCCTCCTCTGGGGAGAAGAGGAAGGCGTCTTTACCCTCATGATACCGCCAGAAGGGCAACCTTTCAACTGCCTCCATGGCGAAGAGATGCACTAGATACTCGTCACCTCCCAAGAGATAGTTGATTCTGCCAGCCTTGAAGAGGACCTGACAACGAATACCTGTCTCCTCCGCCACCTCCCGGACCGCAGCCTCCCGAAGCAGTTCGCCTTCCTCCACATCCCCCTTGGGGAAGACCCACTCCCCCTTAGCCGTCCGGCGGAGGACTATCCCCTTATCCAAGAGCACTATCCCCCCGGCCTGGACTATCTGGACCATCTATCGCCTACCTCCTGCGGGCCCCTCCCATCGATAGAGAGCAAAGTCAACAAACCCCTTCTCATCGAAGGCTATCCCTTCCTCCTCCAACATAGTCCTCTGGAGATCGGCGCTGTGGGTGAGGCACGAGGTACTTACCCTCCCTTGACTATTGATCACCCGATGCCAAGGTATCTCCGTACCCCCGGGTAAAGCGTGAAGGGCCCAGCCCACGGTGCGAGCCGCTCGGGGATACCCAAGGTATAAGGCGATCTGCCCATAGGTGGCGACCTTCCCATAAGGTATCTGGGCCACCATATCGTAGACCCTCTGAAAGAAACCTCCCTCCATTTCGCCCCGCAATGATAACGCCCTGTGGGTCTCAATGAACCCCCGCTTCGCCAGAGAGATGGCCTCTCTTCTCAGCAACATCCCTCATTATAGCATGAAAGCCTGGGCCAGAAAAACCAACCCCCCACCTCCGGGACGCTCTGCCCGTATTCGTCACCCCGAGGTATTGATAATGAAGATTGTTTGTGATATAATGGGATTGTTTCCTCGCCGAGAAAAGAGTTCCCCTTGCCAAAAAGAAAGGAGTCTTTTGAATGAGAAAACTCCAATTGATGGGCATCGTTCTCCTTTTGTCGCTCATCTTGGGGTTATCTGCTTCCACGGCTCTCTCCAACCCCTACCCTCAGGAGCCACCGCCCCCGGCTCTTATTGAGCAGTTACAACGGCAAACCGAGGGCAAGGTGCGCATCTCCTATCACGCCCAAACCGGCAAGGTCCGTTTCATCGGCACCGACCCGGCCCACCCCATCCCCCGGCCAGTCCAAGTTGCAGCACAAGCCACGCCAGGGCAAGCGGCACGCCAGTTCCTGGCCACTTATGGTCTCCTCTTCGGTCTCGCCGACCAAGCCAATGAACTCACAGTGATGCGGACCAGTTTGGCCGACCGCGGCCGCTCCTTCGTCCGCTTCCAGCAGGTCTACCAGGGCATACCGGTGATGGGCGGCGAACTGATCGTCCAGATGGACAGTAGCAAAAATGTCCTTTCGGCCAACGGAGAGGTCTTGCCCGACCTAGCGGTTGACGTCGTCCCTACCATCGACGCCGAGGCTGCCCGGCAAACAGCCCTGGCAAAAGTAGCCAAAGACTATGGCTTGAGCGTGGCTGACCTGACCACCACCGAGCCGGAATTGTGGATCTACAACCCCATCCTCCTCGGTGGCCCCGGCCTTCGTTTCAACGCCCTGGTGTGGCGCATGGACGTGGAACCCAGGGAACTGTTGCCTATCCGTGAGTTAGTGCTGATAGACGCTCATCTGGGCGCAGTCGCCCTCCACTTCAACCAGATTGACGCAGGCAAAAACCGGAAGGTTTATGACGCGCAGAATGGCTCCGCTTTGCCCGGCGTCAAGTGCCGTTTCGAAGGAGAAGGGCT
>JBHIDN010000048.1:0-8046 GCA_046760125.1 Anaerolineae bacterium | reverse complement strand
CAGGCTTGATCACCTCTGACTCGGCTAGCGATAGTCCCTCGTAAGATTCCATAAGTTATCCTTGACCAAGGAAGGTTTTGGTCCTAAAATATATCATATTGATCCTAGGAACGGTGGAGGGCAAAATGATCGTGCGCAGTGCTCTGATCCAAACTACGGGCAGCGTGGACAAGGAGGAGAATATCGTCAAGCATCTGGAACTCATCGAAGAGGCAGCAAATCAAGGCTCCCAGATCACCTGCCTACAGGAACTATTCTTCTCCCCATACTTCTGCCAGGTGCAAGACGCCAAATGGTATAGCCAAGCCGAGCCGATCCCCGGACCCACGACGAGACGGATGCAAGAGGTAGCCAAGAGGCACTCCATGGTTCTAGTGGTGCCTCTCTACGAGGAGGAAGCACCAGGTATCTACTATAATACCGCCGTGGTCATTGATGCCGATGGGACGCTCTTGGGCAAGTACCGGAAGACCCATGTCCCTCACCTCCCTCATTTCTGGGAGAAGTTCTACTTCCGCCCTGGGAACCTTGGCTACCCTGTTTTCAAGACCAAGTATGGCCGGGTGGGCGTCTACATCTGCTACGATCGCCACTTTCCCGAGGGCGCTCGCATCCTGGGGTTACATGGCGCCGAAATCGTATATATCCCTTCCGCCACCTCGCGAGGGATCTCGATGCACCTTTGGCATATTGAACAGACCGCTCACGCCATCGCCAATAGTTACTTCGTGGGCACCATTAACCGTGTAGGGCAGGAGGAGGAATTGGGGCCGAATGATTATTATGGCTCTAGCTACTTCTGCGATCCCCGGGGTCAGATCATCGCCCAAGCCTCCGATAGGGAGGAGGAGGTTCTGGTGGCCGATTTGGATCTGGACCTTATTAGGGAGGTGCGCAACGCTTGGCAGTTCTACCGTGATCGTAGGCCAGATGCCTACGAGGAGATCATCGCCCCTTAGTTATCAAGGAGGTGAAGGATGGCCGATCTGAGCGTTGAATTTGCGGGTCTCAAGTTGATGAACCCCTTCATGTTGACCTCCGCCCCTCCTACAGCGACGGGGGAGATGATCCAGCGGGCCTTTGAGGCGGGGTGGGCCGGGGCGGTGACCAAGAGTATCGCCTTAGAACCAGCCATCGATGCCCAGCCTCGTCTGGCGCGCTTGGCCATGGGCATTAAGACTATCGGCCTAGAGAACATAGAACTGACCACCCAGCGAAACCTGGAGGTCTGGGTCAAGGATATCGAGGAGATTAAGCGCCACTATCCCGATCATATCCTCTTCGCCAGCCTCATGGCCGCCGTGGTGAAGGAGGAGTGGCATTTCTTGATCAAGCAGGTTGAAGAAGCGGGGGTGGATGGCCTGGAACTCAACTTCAGTTGCCCTCACGGTATGCCGGAGAAGGGGATGGGCTCTGTTCAAGGTCAAGACCCCGCCATCGCCGGGGAGATCACGCGTTGGGCAAAGGAGGTGGCTACCGTGCCGGTGATGGTCAAGCTCACCCCCAATGTTACCGACATTGCAGGGATAGGTAAAGCCTGCGAGGAGGCTGGAGCCGATGCTATCTCGGCCATAAATACGGTTTCAGCGCTCATCGGCGTAGATCTCGAACGCCTGGAACCCCTGCCCTCGGTGGGAGGAACCTCGGCCTTCGGCGGCTACTCAGGGCCGGCGATCAAGCCCATAGGTCTACGTTGTATCGCTCAGTTGGCAAAGGGGACCAGCCTTCCCCTTTCTGGCGTGGGGGGTATCGCCAAGTGGCAAGATGCGGCGGAGTACATTCTGGTAGGCGCCTCCACGGTGCAGGTGGGTACAGCCGTCATGTTCCAGGGCTATAAGATCGTGGAAAAGATGAAGAAGGGCCTCTCTGCCTATATGGATGAGAAGGGCTTCGAGTCCATGGCCAAGATGAGAGGATATATCTTGCCCCAGATCACCGCCCACGAAGAGTTGAACTTCGGCTATAAGGTGGTAGCCGCTATCGACCAGGCCCTTTGCAGCAAGTGCGGACTCTGCTACACCGCTTGCAGGGACGGCGGCTGGCAGGCTATCGAGATGGAAAGCCACCAGGTCTACCCCCGGGTGGTGGTCGAGAAGTGCGATGGCTGCTCCCTTTGCCTACATGTCTGTCCGGTGGAGGGGTGTATTACCTTGGTGCCCGCTTGAAGCGCGCCGCCATTCTTAGGAGGACGATGATGGACACTGTGGTAACGAACGGAACCGTTGTTACGGCTACAGAAACCTATCAGGCTGATATAGGTATCAAAGAGGGGAAGATCGCGGCGCTCGGCCGAGGCTTAGAGGGCGTAGAGACCATCGATGCCCAGGGCAACTACGTCTTCCCCGGAGCCATCGATATACATACCCATTTCGAGTTGCCTTTCATGGGCACCGTGTCCGCCGATGATTTCGAGACCGGGAGCATCGCCGCAGCGTGCGGCGGCACTACCACCTTTATAGACTTCGCCATTCAGGGGAAGGGAGAGACCCTACACCAGGCTCTGGAGATTTGGATGGAGAGAGCCAAGGGGAAGGCGGCCATCGATTATGGCTTCCACGTGGCCATAGGAGATATGACCGACGAAGTGATGAACGTAGAGATGGCCGAACTGGTAGAGCAAGGGGTCACCAGTTTCAAACTCTTTATGGCTTATAAGGGTACCTTCATGGTGGACGATGAGACCCTTTTCAAGTCCCTCCTCAAGGCTAAGGAACTGGGAGCGCTCATCATGGTGCACGCCGAGAACGGCGACGTTTTGCATTACCTCATCAACAAACACGTGGCCGAGGGCAAGAAGGAACCGATCTGGCACGCGCGAAGTCACCCTCCCGAAGCAGAGGCCGAGGCTGCTGGCCGGGCCATCATCTTGGCCGCTCTGGCCGAAGCCCCTATCTATATCGTCCATTTGAGTGCGGCTCAGGCCCTGGAGAAGGTGAAGGAGGCCCGGGACAAGGGTCAGCCAGTTCTGGCCGAGACCTGCCCTCAATATCTCTTCTTCAACACCGAGCACTACAAGTTGCCCCACTTCGAGGGGGCGAAATATGTGATGTCCCCCCCACTGCGGGACAAGGGGAACGAGGAGTTGCTCTGGCAAGGGCTAACCTCTGGCGATCTGCAGGTGGTAAGCACCGACCATTGCCCCTTCAACTTCCTGGGCCAGAAAGATATGGGTAGAGACGACTTCTCCAAGATCCCCAATGGCATGCCCGGTGTAGAGACGAGGGTGCCCTTGATCTACCACTTCGGGGTGAACGAAGGGCGCTTCTCCATCAACAGGTTCGTAGAATTGGTCTCCACCAACCCGGCCCATCTATTCGGCCTGGCTCCTCAGAAGGGCACCATCTCCATAGGGGCGGACGCGGATCTGGTCATCTTCGACCCCCAAAAAGAGGTTCGCCTCAGTGTGGAAAACCTGCACATGAATGTAGATCACAGCCCTTATGACCACATCACCGTAAGAGGGTATCCGGTCCTGACCATGCAGAGAGGCAAGATCATCGTCAAAGATGGCCAGTTTGTGGGCCAGGTGGGGGCTGGCCAGTTTCTGAAACGGAGGCGCATAGAGATATAGAAAAACGCTTCCCCGGCTAGGCACAAGCCGGGGAAGCGTGGCCAGCGTAGTGCCCTGGGGGAGTGATCTCCAAGAGAGGACAACCCGGGGCTGAAGGCACCTCGGAGAGGAGGTTTTAGATGCCTGCCGAAACTAGAGCCCAAGAGTTAATCGACCTAAACCGTCGTTATACCTTCTTCTCCTGGTCGGTACAGTCGGCGGTCAAGCCGCTAGTTGTGGTGGGGGCTAAGGGCTGTTACTTTTGGGACGCTGAGGGCAAGAGGTATTTGGACTTTGCCTCCCAGTTGATGAATGTTAATACGGGCCATCAGCACCCCAAGGTGGTGGCTGCCATCAAGGAGCAAGCGGAGAGGCTCTGCTACGCCTACCCTGGAATGGCCACCCAGCCTCGTGGGGAGTTAGGAAGGCTGCTGGCCGAGGTGACGCCTGGCGATCTGACCAAGACTTTCTTCACTTTGGGGGGTGCAGAGGCGGTGGAGAACGCCATCAAATTGGCCCGGCTTTACACTGGTCGGCAGAAGGTAATAACCCGCTATCGTTCCTATCATGGCGCCACCTATGGGGCTATGAGCGCCACGGGAGATCCCCGTCGCCTCCCGGTGGAGCCAGGCATACCAGGCATCGTGCGGGTCTTTGATCCCTACTGCTACCGCTGCGTCTTCGGCCAGGAGCGCGCGACCTGCCATCGGGAGTGCATCACCCATATCGAGGAGGTGATCAAATTCGAGGGCTCGGACAAGGTGGCGGCTTTGCTCTTTGAGGGCGTGACTGGCTCTAGCGGCATCTTCGTCCCTCCAGATGATTATTGGCCTCGCTTGCGAGAGATGTGCGATAAGTATGGCATCTTGCTCATCTCCGATGAGGTAATGAGCGGCTTTGGGCGCACAGGCGAGTGGTTTGCGGTGGACAACTGGCAAGTGGTCCCCGACATCATGGTTATGGCCAAGGGTCTCACCTCAGGTCACATACCCCTGGGCGCGGTCATCGTCTCTCAATCCATTGCCGATCACTTTGAGGATCGCTATCTACCCTTGGGGCTGACCTATAGCGCTCATACCTTGGCCTGCGCCGCTGGGGTGGCAACGATCAAAGCCTACCAAGAGGATGGGCTCATCGAGAACGCCAAGCGGATGGGCCAAACTCTGGGGCGGAGCCTGGAGGCTCTCAAAGAGAAGCACACCTCGGTGGGCGATGTGCGCTACATAGGGCTCTTCTCGATCATCGAGTTGGTGAAGGACAAAGTGACCAGGGAACCCCTCGCTCCCTGGAATGCCAAGCCTGAGGAGATGGGGGTGATGGCCGAGGTATTGCCCGCCTTGCGGGAGCGAGGGTTGAGCACCTTCGTCAAGTGGAACTGGATCTTCGTGGTGCCGCCCTTATGTGTCACTGAAGAGGAACTGAGGGAGGGACTGAGCATCATCGACGAGGTTCTGGAGATCACGGATAGGGGTATATCTTGAGAGAGTTGACCTCCGTTCTGGAAGGTGTGCGGGTAATTGACCTCAGCCAAGCCTTGGCGGGGCCATACTGTACCATGCTTTTGGGCGACCTCGGCGCCGATGTGATCAAGGTGGAGCGACCCAAAATCGGCGATATGTCCCGGGGCTGGGGGCCACCTTTTCTTGATGGCGAGAGCGCCTACTTTTTGTGCACCAATCGCAACAAACGGGGAATGACCCTTAACCTGGCTACCCAGAAGGGCCAGGAGATCATCCACCGGCTGTTAGAGAGAGCCGATATTCTTGTCACCAGCCTGCATAAGATAGAATCCCTCCAGCGCTTCTGTCTCGACTATGAGACGGTCCACGGTTTGAACCCGCGCCTGATTTATTGCTCTATCACTGGCTATGGCCATACGGGGCCTATGGCCGGCCGGGGGGGCTACGATGTGGTGGCTCAGGGCGAGGCCGGGCTGATGAGCCTCACCGGTGAGCCGGAGGGCGACCCCCTGCGCTATCCCATCCCCCTGGCCGATCTCACCACAGGCGTTTACAGCGTGGTCGGAATCTTGGCGGCGTTGCTAGTCCGAGAGCGGACGGGAAATGGTCAATACCTTGATATGGCCTTGCTCGATTCTCAAGCCAGTTGGCTCACCAATGTGGCCGGGGCCTACTTTGCCACCGGGAAGCGACCCCAGCGGCTGGGAAATGTGCATCCCAATATCGTCCCCTACCAGCCCCTACGGGCTAAGGATAAGTATATCATCGTGGCCGTGGGCTCGGAGAGGCTCTGGGAGCGCTTTTGCCACCTTTTGGGTGGGGAAAAGACGATCATGAGCGACCCCCGCTTCGTCACCAATAAGGAGCGTATCGAGCACCGCGAAGAGTTGATCCCCTTGCTGCAGGAGATAATCCAATCCCGGGAAGCAGATTACTGGCTAGAACGGTTCGCGGAGGCCGACATCCCTTGTGGGCCTATCAACTTCGTGGATGAGACCCTCACTGACCCGCAACTTCTGGCTCGGGGGATGATTGTGGAGTTGGAGCACCCGCTTCTAGGGATGGTGCGCTCGGTAGGCAATCCGGTACACCTCTCCCAAACCCCAGTCAGTTATCGTCGCCCCCCGCCACTTTTGGGCGAGCACAATGTAGAGATCCTCTCCTCTCTCGGCTATAGCCAAGAGGAGATTGGGGCACTAGAGGCAGAGGGGGTCATCTAAATCGCACACCCTCTTTCAGCGCGCTGAAGAGCCTCACCAGCGGCTTCGCCTTATCTCCCGCCGTCAGAAGAGACCAAGCGATTTTATGGCGCAAAGGGTCTTGTATCGAAGACTCGAACCTGCAACCTACTCATTCGAAGTCAGACGCTCTATCCAATTGAGCGGGCGCATATTATTTGAACCTGCAAAAAGCCTTCCCGGGCCGAACCTCGGTCAAACTATAGCATCAGAGGCGGGCAATACACCAACTCGATGGCACCATTAACGCAGGTAGCAACGCTTTGTCCGCCTCGTCTTCGGCCTTTGGTTTCACCGAAATACTCATCGATGCCCCTCGGTATCAAGAACTGATACTGTTAGTATGCAACTTGTTTCCAATTTGCAGGATAGTAGGGATAGAAGAATAGGTCGAATCGCGGGAACCATCGGGATCGAACACGCGGAAAGTGACTAGCCGGGGAATCGAAATTCCATTCCCGAGGACCGAGAGACGGGGAGACAAGCTGAGTTGATAGAGACAATGGCGGAGTGAACAGGGAGAGAAGGAAGAAGTATCGGAGCCACGGGGAAAGATTGAAAGTCTGTGGGTTGAAAGAGAAGAGGCTGACAAGAGATAAGGGGGTCAAGGAACACGTGCCAACGAAATACTACGAGAAAGTAGGAGGGAGTTCTTGTGTCTCGAGTTTTGATCAGAGGCGGCGTATTCCGAAGCTACTCAACATCACGGTGCCTGTTGAGGGCAAGCGAATAGTGATTGAAACAAAATGAGCGGGCCACCAAGCCCAGGGAAGACGCTCTCTTCCGGTAAATTTCATATGGTCATCGCTCAATATCTACGAGCGCTGAGGTTAATGAACCCAGTCTCACTGCGCCTGGCATCTATTTCGTTAGGCTATTCTCATCAGCGATGGCGTGCAAGGCTTTTCCCGCTGCCTGAATGGTGCGCTCTATGTCCTCATCGCTATGGGCTAGGGAGATGAAGCCGGCCTCAAACTGAGAGGGAGCGATGTAGATACCCTCTTGCAGCATTTTCCGGAAATAAGCGCCGAATCGCGCTGTATCTGAGGACTTGGCAGAAGTGTAGTCGAAGACCTCCTGGTCGGTGAAGAAGAGGGAGAACATGGTGCCCACCCTGGTGGAGAAGGTTGGGACTCCCGCTTCGTAGGCTGCCTGGGCGATCCTCTCCGTCAAGGCAGCAGACTTCCGTTCCATCTCAGAGTATACCCCCTTCTCCCGAAGCACCTTCAAGGTCTCGATCCCCGCGGTCATGGCCAAGGGGTTGCCAGAGAGGGTTCCCGCCTGATACATGGCCCCTTGGGGCGCTACCAGTTCCATGATCTCCCTTCTGCCGCCGTAGGCCCCCACGGGCAGGCCACCCCCGATCACCTTCCCCAGACAGGTGAGGTCAGGAGCGATGCCATAGAGCCCCTGAGCCCCACCGTATGCCACCCGGAAGCCAGTCATCACCTCGTCGAAGATGAGGAGGGCACCCTCTTCGCTAGTGACCTCTCGCAAGCCCTCCAAGAAGCCGGGCTGGGGAGGTACCACGCCCATATTGCCCGCAACTGGCTCCACGATGATGGCCGCGATCTCCCCCTTGTGCTGAGCGAACAGTTGACGCACTGTTTCCAAGTCGTTAAAGGGAGCCACCAGAGTATCCTGCACTGTGCTCCGGGGAACTCCTGGGCTATCGGGCAAGCCCAAGGTGCTCACCCCTGACCCTGCTTGCACCAGCAACATATCGGCATGGCCGTGGTAGCAGCCCTCAAACTTGATGATCTTGTCCCGTCCGGTGTAGGCGCGAGCCAGACGGAGG
>JBHIDN010000047.1:0-8060 GCA_046760125.1 Anaerolineae bacterium | reverse complement strand
GGCCAGAATGTACGGCATGATGGATTATATATCGATGGATTTCGGCAGAGAATTCGGTAAGCAATATTGTGTGCCTATGTTTTTGGAGGAGATGCGTTCCCTTCCAGAGATATATCCCTCTTTGAGGGAAACCGGCTTCTTTGTGGGAGGTTTCAACTGGTTTGTGGATTGGCTGGTTTTACCCTTAGTTGCCATTGCTTTGAGGATATGGCCCCAGAGAGCGCTAAAACCGATGGCAAAGTTGGTGAAATGGGGGTTGAGTACCTTTTCAAAGCCGCCTTACGGTACGCTGTTGAAAGTAGAAGCATATGGTGAAAAGGACGGCAAAGCCAAAGCGATGGAGGTAACTATCCATCACGAAGATGCCTACATGTTTACCGCCATTCCTGTCGCTGCTTGTTTGCTACAATACCTTGACGGATCCATTAAGAAGCCAGGTCTTTGGACACAGGCTAACATCGTTGAGCCAAACCGATTGATGAAGGATATGGAACGAATGGGAATCGATGTTCAAATTCAAGACAAGGGGAGCAATGGCGGATGATGGCCGTTTGCCGGCCAGGAGCAGGTGATCATCACGGCCACGGAACTGGCCCCTTTCCCTCCTGACTTCTTGAAAAAGGCGGCCCTCTTCTGTCCGTACCTCCAACCAGGCAAATAGCCTAGCTAGGCTTTGGCCGTTCGCGTGGGATGCAGTTCCCTCTTGACGGTGGTGAGCATATCAAGAACAAACCTTAAAACTCGGAATTTCTAGGTCGGTTCCTATTCACCTTTGGGGGGTTCAGTGCTATAATAGAATTGTAGACCCTCTGGGGTTCACTATCGCTACATTCTGCTGGAGCGAAGTCCACTGACTAACAACCCGCACCCCAGGGGGTCTACTCTACCCCTATCATACCCCCTCGCTGCTCCTCTGTCAACCCCCTGCATGAAATTTTAAGGTCGTCCCTCTTGGCAATTCTCTTCGCAAAAGGTTATTTGTACTTGAGGGCGAAACCCAGGAGCCTATAAGCCCTAGATCAATGGCCGCTTGGCTGGCACCCCTGGCCGGCGGGGGTATTTTTCGGGTGTGGGAGCCACCTTCTCCACCACTACCAGGTTCCGGCGGCCCATAGAGTGGGGCAACTCCAAACCCCTCACCTCTCGCAAGCGCCCCCCCAAGACCCTGAGAGCCACCTGAGAGGTCTCCAACTCCTCTCTTATATCTGGCCCCTTCTGGGCCAAGAAGATCCCCCCTACCCGGCAGAGGGGCAGGGCGTACTCCAAAAGCACGGGTAGAGTGGCCACGGCCCGGGCCAATACTAGATCGTACCCCTCCCGGTGTCCGGGCTGGCGGCCCAGTTCCTCGGCCCGCCCCCTTATGATCGTCACACCCGGCAGTTCCAGTCTCTCCACCAGATGTTTCAAGAAGCGGACCCTCTTCTTCTTAGCCTCAAGAAGGGTAACCTCCATCTGGGGTCGGGCTATCTTCAGAGGGAGGCCAGGGAAGCCAGCCCCGGCCCCGATATCCAGGTGTCGCCACCTGTCTATGGGCAACCCCGCCAAAACCAGGAGGCAGGTAAGAGAGTCCAAGAAGTGCTTGATCTGTACCTCTTGGTAGTCGGTGATAGCGGTGAGGTTGACCCGCTCGTTCCAGGCGATCAGTTCCTCATAGTAGGTTTGGAAGGCGGCCAGCATATCGGGCGTGAGGTCCAGCCCCCAGCGGCGGGCCCCTTCCTCCAAAAGTTCCATCATCTTGTTATTATACCCCGACTTCATGCGAAGAGCGACCTGTTGTGCTATAATGGATTTAGCACTCTTCTTGATGGAAGGAGCATATATGTCTAAGGCCTCTGGTTATCGGGTCTGTTTCTCCATTGTGGCTTCCTTTATCCTGGTGGCGCTCTTGGGGTGTGCCGCGGCCGAAACCCCTACGCCTCGAGCCAGCCCTCCGCCCTCCCCTACGGTCGCCGAGAGCCCTACGCCTTCGCCCTCCCCCTATCCCCCTCCCTCAGCCATCACCCTCACCCTTTGGACCACGGAAGCCTTCATCCCCTCCCCTGATACCCCCACCGGAGAGGCGATGGAGGGGGTATATCAAGGTTTCCGGGAGGCGCATCCCGATGTCGCCGTCCAGTTCGTGCCTAAGCGGCCTTATGGGAAGGGGGGCATCCTGGATTTCCTCCTCACGGCCAGCGCCGTGGCCCCCCAGACCCTCCCCGACCTGGTGACCATCGACCTCTCCCAGGTGGAGTTCCTGCTGGGGAAGGATCTCCTTCAGCCCTGGGATGGGCTCATCCCCGAGGAACTAGCCGACGATCTCCTCCCCAGCATCCGCCAGCCAGGCAGCAAGGAGGGCCAACTCGTAGCCTTTCCCTTTCAAGTCGATATAGAACACCTGGTCTATAACCCCTCCCTTATAGATAGTCCACCCCGCACCTGGGATGAGTTGCGGAGCCAGGAGACCACCTACGTTTTTCCCGCCGGGGGCGAGGAGGGGGCGGTAAACGATTCCTTCCTCATCCAGTATCTGGCTTTGGGCGGCTCCCTGGTGGATGAGGAGGGGAACCCGGATTTAGACCAAGCGGTTCTAACCCAGGTGCTGGAGTTTTACAGGGACGGATATGAGGCAGGGTATATCTCTCCTTCCATTTTGGAGGTGGAGAGCCTTGATGATTCCTGGGCCCTCTTCAAGGAGGGCGGGGTGGCGATGGCGAACGTCAGTTCCCAAAACCTCCTCCTGGAGGGGGCCGAGGTGGCCTACGCTCCCCTCCCCACCAAGAACGGGGGCCAAGCCACTATGGCCCGGCCTTGGGCCTTCGTGCTCTTGACCCCCGATCCCCGCCGTCAAGCGGCAGCGGCGGAGTTCGTCAAATGGTTCTTGACCCCGGAGAACCTGACGGCTTGGGCTCAGGCCAGTGGTCATCTACCCCCCAGCCGTTCGGCCCTCCGCCTGGCGATAGAGGATACCACCTACCGACTCTTCGTACGGCGTCAAATGGAAGCGGCCTATTTTCGCCCCTGGAATGAGGAGATAGTCACCGCCCTCCAGCAGGCGATAGTAGATGTTTTGAGCGGCAACGCTACCCCGCAAGAGGCGGCAGATCAAGTTATTCAAACTTTGGAGTAAAAGTAGGGGGGACGAAGCGGTCGCTTCGTCCCCTGCCCGTAACTCGAGGGCTTACTTGCTCTTCACCTTGATGACCTTGGGCTTCGCTTCCTCGGCCTTGGGGATGGTAAGGGTGAGGAGACCGTGCTCGAAGGTGGCTTCGGCCTTCTCCCCCTGCACGCCGCTGGGTAACGATATCGAACGGGAGAAGCGGCCGTACCGTCGCTCGCGACGGATGTAGTTCCCCTCCTCCACCTTCTCCTCGGCCTTGGTCTCGCCCGCGATGGTAAGGGTGTTGCCGGTGATGGTGATGTCGATATCCTCCGGCTTGACACCAGGGACTGCGGTCTTCACCACTACGTTGTCGGGCGTCTCATACATATCGATAGCCAAGGTCTCCTCGGTGGGCAAGAGCCACCCTGCGCGGGGCCGTACCCAACTCTCCTCGAAGAGCCGGTCCATAGCCTCCCGCAAGGAGATCAAATCCCTAAAAGGTTCCCAACGAGTGATGCTCATGGCTACACTCCTTTTTAGAGATCTCTCGGTCATTATTATAGCATGTTTAGCCCTGTTTGTCAAGTCTTCTTAGAATATATTGGCAAGATAGTTGACAAAACTATACTAAGGTGTTATAATATCTATGAACGTGAGGGGCGTCGATCGATATGGAGTACAAAGATTACTACAAGATCCTGGGGGTCGATAGGAACGCTGACCAGAAGGAGATAAGGAAGGCTTATCGTCGGCTGGCCCGCCAGTACCACCCTGATGTGAACCCTGGAGACCGCTCGGCCCAGGAGAAGTTTAAGGAGATAAACGAGGCTTACGAGGTCCTCTCCGACCCTGAAAAGCGTCAGAAGTACGATCAGTTGGGTACCAGTTGGCGCGAGTGGCAGAGGATGGGGGAGGACCCCTCGGGCTTCGACTGGGGGCGCTGGTTCACGGGGCAGCCAGGGCGGGTCTACGTGCAATATGGCGACTTAGATGAGGTTCTGGGCGGCTTCTCCGACTTCTTTCAGGCTATCTTCGGAGGCATACCAGAAACCTCCTGGCGCACCACTCCCCGTCGGGGCCGGGACTACGAACAAGAGGTGGAGATCAGCCTAGAGGAAGCGTTTCGAGGCACTACGAGGATCCTCTCCAAGGATGGCCGCCGGTTGGAGGTGAAGATCCCGCCTGGCGTGGGGACCGGCTCCCGAATACGTATGGCCGGGGAAGGCGGCGATGGCTACGGCGGGGCCAAGGGGGATCTCTATCTAAGGATTAAGGTGGCTCCCCACCCCCGCTTCAGACGAGAGGGTGATGATCTCCATGTGGAGGTCCCTTTGGATCTCTATACCGCCGTTTTGGGAGGGGAAGTGAGGGTGCCCACCCTGAAGGGCGATATCATGTTGAAGATCCCCCCAGGGACCCAAAGCGGCAAGACCTTCCGTCTCAAGGGGCAGGGGATGCCTAATCTGAAGGATCCCCAAAAGCGAGGCGATCTTTACGCCAAGGTGAAGGTGAGGCTACCTCAGAAGTTGACCCCGCGGGAGCGCGAACTGTTTGAAGAACTTAAGAGGTTGCGTTAAGAGAGGTGAGTTGAATGGTCCAACACCTGCCCAAAGATGATGAGCCTTGTTACATAATCAGCGTGGCCGCCAGGATGGTGAACCTACACCCTCAAACCCTGCGCTACTACGAGCGTTTAGGGCTGGTGCAACCCACCCGTTCTGAGGGGAACCGTCGCCTCTACTCGCCTCGGGATATCGAGAGGCTGCGCCGCATCGCCCGCCTAACAGATGAACTGGGGGTTAACTTGGCCGGGGTAGAGGTGATCCTGCATATGGCTCGCAAGATGGAGAGGATGAGAGCAGAGATGGAACGGATGGAGGCTGAGTTCGAGAGGGAGATCGAGCGGCTACGCTCCAGACTGCGTGAATTAGAGGTTTGAAGATGCGTTTAGATAAGTTTACCGAGAGGGCCCAAGAGGCTATCCTAGAGGCTCAGGTGCGGGCCCGAGGAGAAAGCCATAGCCAGATAGAAGCGGAGCATTTGCTTCTAGCCCTTCTCCGGCAAAGGGATGGCCTAGTCCCCCAGATAGTGCGCCAATTGGGAGGCGACCCGGACCTTTTGATGAGAAAGGTGGAGGGGGCTTTAGACAAACTGCCCCGGGCTTACGGGGCCGCTACTCAGGTTTATCTCTCTCCCTCCTTACAGCAAGTTCTAGAGCGAGCCCAAGATGAAGCCGGGGCCATGAGAGATGAGTACGTCTCCACCGAGCATCTGCTCCTGGCCCTGGCCGACGAGCGCTCGACGGGGGCCTCTCGGGAGATCTTGCGCCAGCAAGGGATCACCAAGGATCGAATCCTCCAGGCGCTGGCGGTCGTGCGGGGCTCCCAAAGGGTGACCAGCCCTAACCCGGAGGGGACCTATCAGGCTCTGGAGAAGTATAGTCGCGATCTCACCCAGTTAGCCCGACAGGGCAAACTGGACCCGGTCATCGGCCGCGATGAGGAGATACGCCGCGTCATCCAGGTCCTCTCGCGCCGCACCAAGAACAACCCGGTCCTCATCGGCGATGCCGGGGTAGGGAAGACGGCTATCGTAGAGGGGTTGGCGCAGCGGATCGTGCGAGGCGATGTCCCCGAAGGTCTCAAAGACAAGCGGGTAGTGGCCCTCGATCTGGGGGCCCTGATCGCCGGCTCCAAGTTCCGGGGCGAATTCGAGGAGAGGCTCAAGGCGGTCCTAAAGGAGATAACCGACGCCCAAGGTCAGATTATCCTCTTCATCGATGAGTTGCATACCGTGGTAGGAGCCGGGGCAGCCCAGGGAGCGATGGACGCCTCGAATATGCTGAAGCCCATGCTGGCCCGGGGCGAACTTCACGCCATAGGGGCCACCACCCTGAATGAATACCGAGAGTATATCGAGAAGGACCCTGCTCTCGAACGCCGGTTTCAGCCCATATTCATCGACGAGCCCTCGGTGGAGGAGACGATCTCTATTCTGCGGGGGTTAAAGGAGCGGTATGAGGTCCACCATGGGGTGCGGATCACCGATGCGGCGGTGATCGCCGCCGCCACCTTGTCCAACCGGTATATCAGCGACCGGTTCTTGCCCGATAAAGCGATCGACCTCATCGACGAGGCCGCTTCCCGCCTCAGGATGGAGATAGATAGTAAGCCTGCGGAACTGGACGAGATAGACCGGAAGATAATGCAGTTGGAGGTGGAGCGGGAGGCCCTCAAAAAGGAGAATGACGAGGCCTCCCGAGAGCGCAGGGAGCGGATAGAGAAGGAAGTTGCGGAGTTGAGGGAAGAGAGCGCTCGCCTCCGCTCCCACTGGGAGATGGAGAAGGAGGCTATCCAGGCGATCCGGGAGACGAAGGAGCGGATCGAGGCCACAAGGTCCGAGATCGAACGAGCCGAGAGGCATGGCGATCTAGAACAGGCAGCCCGTCTCCGCTACGGGACGATGCGAGAACTGGAAGGGACCCTCAAGGAGCAAGAATCCCGTTTGAAAGAGTTGCAGAAGGATTTTTCTCTCCTCAAGGAAGAGGTGGATGCCGAGGATGTGGCCGAGATCGTGGCCAAGTGGACCGGCATCCCCGTCTCCAGACTCCTGGAAGGGGAGAAGGAGAAACTGTTGCATATGGAGGAGAGGATCCACCAGCGGGTTGTGGGCCAGGACGAGGCGATAAGCAAGGTGGCCAACGCCGTCCGCCGGGCTCGGGCTGGACTCCAAGATCCCAACCGACCGTTGGGCTCCTTCATCTTCCTGGGACCCACGGGGGTAGGCAAGACGGAGTTGGCTCGTGCTTTGGCCGAGTTCCTCTTCGACGATGAGGAGGCTATGGTCCGGTTAGATATGGGTGAGTACCAGGAACGGCACACGGTGGCCCGCCTCATCGGGGCCCCGCCAGGCTATGTGGGGTACGAAGAGGGGGGTCAACTCACCGAGGCGGTACGTCGGCGCCCTTATTCGGTGATCCTCTTCGACGAGATCGAGAAGGCCCACCCCGAGGTTTTCAACGCCCTCCTTCAGATCCTCGACGACGGCCGTCTCACCGACGGCCAAGGCCGGGTGGTGAACTTCAAGAACACGGTGATCATCATGACTTCCAATATAGGGAGCCAGTGGATAAAGGACCTGGCGGGCAACGAAGAAGAGATGCGCCGTCTAGTCCTGGAGGCCTTGAACGCCCATTTCCGCCCCGAGTTCCTGAACCGGATAGATGAGATCATCATCTTCCACTCCCTCTCTAAGGAAGAGTTGGTAGAGATCGTGGAGATACAACTTCGCCGCCTGGCTGAGCGGCTAGCGGAACAGAAGATCGAGTTGGAACTAACCGACCGCGCCAAACGTCATCTTGCTGAGGAGGGGTACGATCCGGTTTATGGCGCCCGCCCCCTGAAGCGGGTCATCCAACGCCAACTGGCGGACCCCTTGGCTAAGCAAGTTCTAGAGGGCCAGTTCAGCGAGGGGGACAAGGTGAGGGTCGACTTGGAAGGGAGTAAATTGGTCTTCCAGAAGAGCGTGGCGGGTGAAAAGGGTGGCGGAGCAAACGACATCGGAGAGGGTATAGGGTAAAGGTGATACCCCTAGAGAAGCAGAATAGATACCGGGCCATCTACCAAGATATGAACCCTGGATACAAGCATAGCGGCTCTATCTTTGAGGGCTTGGTGAAAAGGCATCTCACCCCCAAAGCCCGGGTACTCGATGCCGGCTGCGGTCGAGGAGGGGTGATCGAACTCTACGCCGGGAAAGTAGGACAGGCGGTGGGGCTGGACACCGATTTGACTTCTCTTCGAGAGCATCGCTGTCTCAAACAACTGGTGGCGGGAAGCCTGGCTGCCATGCCCTTTCCAGGAGACCTCTTCGATGTCATCCTTTGTACCTGGGTGGTTGAGCATCTGGAGGAGCCAGACGCCGTCTTCCGTGAAATGGCCAGGGTTCTGAATAAGAGGGGACATCTCTTGCTTTTGAC
>JBHIDN010000046.1:0-8087 GCA_046760125.1 Anaerolineae bacterium | reverse complement strand
CCAAATGTTGCTTAGAAAGGCCCAAAAAGTGTCCAATCAAAGGGGTGCACTTCCATCTATGTCTCTTTCGGAGAACGCCTTCAAGCCGTATTTAACTTCAGGGTCTTTGAAGATTTCATCTAGGATTGCTCGCTTTGCTTGCACTTCATACCCCCCTTAAGTCCTCTCTGGATCAGTGCGACAGCCAGGTTTACTATAGCACAAGTGGGTGAGGTGTCAATCTAACGTACCGGAGTGCAAATCCGGCATAAGCGGCAAACACTAGAAGAAGGGAAAACGTCGGGCTTCAGCCCAACGCTACGTTTGGGGGGAACCCAGTCGCCTTTCCAGTTCCCGCACCGCCTTTCGCAAGGCACTTTCGGCATCTATCCCTTTCAGGTTGGCCAAGGCTACTAGATCGAAGAGGAGCCTGCCCCAGGCTTCTTCGGCCTCCTCCCCTGCCAACTTGGACACCTCTTCGAGCCCTTTTTTCACCCTGGCCAGAAGTTCCGCCTCATCCCTCGCGGCTGTCAGACCTCTAGCCGGCGCCACCTGCTCTATCCTTTGGGCGCGGGCCAAGGCGGGCATGGTAAGGGGCAGATCGGCGAAGGGGCCCTCGGCCAACTGTCCCTCTTCCCTTTTGATCTCCTGCCATTGACTCACCACCTCTCCCGAGGTAGTGATCTCAGAGTCGCCGAAGACGTGAGGGTGCCTACGTATCAGTTTGGTAATGATGCCTCTTAGCACATCGGGCATCTTGAACTCGCCACCCTCGGCCGCTATCTGAACCTGTAGCAGGACTTCCAAGAGGAGGTCCCCTAGTTCCTCACGAAGCCGCTCTGTATCTTCCAGATCCAAGGCCTCTAACGCCTCGTAGGTCTCTTCCAGGAGGAAGGGGCGCAGGCTCTGAGGGGTCTGTTCCCTATCCCAGGGACATCCATCGGGAGCCCGCAGCCGGGCCACTATATCTTGCAAGGTGGAGAAGGAACTGGGAGCGGAGAGAGGAGGGATAAAAAGAGAGGTGAGGTGATCGATCCCTTTTTCATGATCCAGTTCGTGGAGGGGAAGGGTGCGGATTTTTACCTTGCGGGTGCCAGCCCCCTGAAGCAAGATCACCAGATGATCGTCGGGGTAGAGGTTCATCAAGGTGAGTTTCAAGCCAGAGGCCACTGTCCGGCTGTAGAGTTGTCCGATGAGGGCTGGGGTATCGGGGTTAAGGCCGGGATGGGAGCGAGAGGCTAGGGTCACCGCATCGCCGATCTGGAGGCCGGATAGAGGATCGACCTTCAACAGAGAGAAGACCGGCTCTAGGAAACTCATCCCCACCACGATCCTCACCAGTACCCCTCTCTCCTGGGCTAAGGCCAATATGCGATGCACCGATGCCTCTCCCACCAGGGGATGGCCGGGGACGGCGTAGAGGATCCCCTCTGGGCGTTCTCCCAGCCTCAAGATCTCTTGGGCGATCCGCTCGTAGATCTCCTCGAAGGTCTCGACTTCTTCGTAGAGATGGTCGAAGGAGTGGAGTTGAAGATGATGGGGCAAGGAATCTACTGCAGGGTGGTGCTTTGTGCGAAGATAGACCTCCTCCGCCTTCTCCAACAGTTCCCGCGCCTCACAAGTCATGAGGTAGGGATCGCCAGGACCCAATCCGATGATAGTGATGCCCATAGATATCACCCCCAGAGGATTCTACCATCGACTAGACCCCATATCAAGGAAAGGGTGTTGATCTTGACAAGGGTAAAAAGGTGCTATAAAATAGTGGAAGAAGTTGGGGGTGATTTGCCGAGGTAGCTCAGTTGGTAGAGCACATGACTGAAAATCATGGTGTCCCCAGTTCGATTCTGGGCCTCGGCATCTAAGTACCGTACCTGGTAATTGCCAGAATGGATACAAGATCTTGTGTCCATTCTGTTTTTCTTAGGAAAGAGCCGAATATCAAAGAGACGGTTACTTAGCCCTGGAAGTGAAGGGCAGATTGCGTCACACCGTCGTTCGCTTCATCGGAAATCGAGAGCGGGTGACCCTGCGCGAACCGGGTAACTCAGCCAATTTGGCTTTTCCCACGCCATTCCGTGAGCGGCCAGTCGCGTGCCCATCGGGTTGATCCTAGATGCGTGCCAGTTTTGGTTCTTGACAGAGAGGAAAAAGCGGTAGACTCCCTTGATAATACACCCCTAGGGGAGGAGGTGAGCCCACATGCTGAGAGCCCAAGAAAACCCCGAGATAATTATCACCACGGGGAGGCCAGGGAGCAGATGAACGGAGTCATAATTAGTCGCTGAGCAATGCAGAGGTGAGTCCACTGGTGCCGCGCATCCAAGACACACCAAGTGCAAGAACCAACCGGTGAACGCAACCCGAGATCGTAGAGAGGGTTGAAAAGGGGGAAACCCTGTGATATGATATTGTTTGCCTATCTCTTTTCAATCGAGGTGTTCCCATGAGAAAGATCTGCGTTATCGGCGCTGGATATGTAGGGTTAGTCACCGGAACCTGCTTCGCCGACCTGGGCAATCAAGTCATCTGCGTCGACATCGACGAGGAGAAGATCGCCAAACTTAAAGCGGGCACCATCCCCTTCTATGAGCCTGGCCTGGAGGAGATGGTACGACGTAACGCCCAAAGCGGCCGTCTCCGTTTTACCACTTCTTATCCCGGGGGGATCAAAGAGGCCGAGTTCGTATTCATCGCTGTGAATACCCCTTCCGGTGCTGAGGGAGAGGCGGACCTTAAATATATCCGTATGGCTGCGGAGGGGATCGCTAAGGTCATGGACCACCCTCTTATCATCGTCAATAAGAGCACCGTCCCCATCGGCACCGGCGACTGGGTGGCCGAGATCGTGGAGGAGTATGCCGATCCAGAGATCGAATTCGCCGTCGTTTCCAACCCCGAGTTCCTGCGGGAGGGAGCGGCCATCGGCGATTTCCTGAACCCTGACCGGATCGTCCTGGGCTCCACCAACCGTGAGGCTGCTGAACAGGTAGCCCAACTCTATCTATCTCTGAGGGCTCCCATCATGATCACCGACTTGCGCACCGCGGAGATGATCAAGTACGCCTCCAACGCTTATCTGGCCAACCGCATCTCCTTCATCAACGAGATCGCCTCCATCTGCGAGAAACTGGGAGCCGATGTGAAGGAGGTAGCCATAGGGATGGGGTATGACAAGAGGATCGGCCAAGCCTACCTAGATGCCGGCTTAGGCTGGGGTGGCTCCTGCTTCCCCAAGGATGTGAAAGCCCTCGAGCATATGGCCTCCATCCACGGCTGCCATCCCCAACTCTTAAGGGCAGTGATGGAGATCAACCGAGATCAAAGAAGGCGGATCATACAGACCCTCCGAGAGATAGTAGGCACCTTGCACGGGAAGACCATCGGCATATTGGGACTCGCCTTCAAGCCCAACACCGACGATATGCGGGAGGCCCCCTCAATCGAGGTGATCCACCTCTTGACCAATGAGGGAGCACGCATAAAAGCCTATGACCCCGTGGCCATGGAGGTGGCAAGGGGGATTATGCCTGATGTCACCTACTGCTCCGACCCCTACCAGGCGGCCGAGGGGAGCGACGCTCTCATCGTAGTCACGGAGTGGAACGAATTCCAACACCTGGATATGGTGCGCATAAAGGAACTGATGAGACAGCCTGTTCTTATTGATGGTCGGAATATATACCACCCTCAAACGTTAGGCGAACTAGGCTTCATCTATCGGGGCGTGGGTCGAGGCTACGAAGAGAAAAACGCCGTGCCCGCCAAGATCATGCATGGGGAGAGGATAGAGGAGGTCGAAAAGGCGGCCTCGTAGGATGGCTACTACGTTGTCCGTAGGCGTAGATATCATAGAGATCGAGCGCATCGCCAAGGCCCTAGAGCGCTTTGGCGATCGCTTTCTTGAGCGCATCTACACCCGGGCCGAAGTCGACCACTGTCGGGGGAGAGTAGCGGAACTCGCCGCTCGCTTCGCGGCCAAGGAAGCGATCTCCAAGGCCCTGGGAACGGGGATATATGGCCTAACCTGGCAGGAGATGGAGACCCTCCCCGACTCCCTCGGCCAGCCCCAGGTCTATCTGCACGGCTCCGCCCTGGAGCGCGCCCGTGCTCTAGGGCTAACGGATTTCGCCATCAGCCTCTCCCACTCGCAAGAGTACGCCATAGCCTTCGTGGTGGCCACTAACAAGTAGCCTCCCATAGATAAACAGCGTACCATTTTCCTATTGCCACGCCTGTCCGAGTCTGTTATTCTTAACGTGATGAAAAGGCTTAGAGCACCGTACCGAATAGTCTTCCTTCTGGTGGGGCTGATCGTACTCGTTAGTATGGCTGGAGCCTTTCTTCTGCTGCCTGTATCCAGTCACCTGAAGGCGCACCTCTTGAAAGTCATCCTCGTCCCAGCAGCCTATGTCCTCATCCTCTACACGATTACACGGCACCCCGGTGCGCGGCGACTCCGCTACCTCATTTCGACCTTCGCTGTTCTCATCGTCGCTGTTCTCTGCTACGACTTCTGTGAGGATGTTCCCGCGATCTTTCTCCTCTATCTCTTCCCCATCGCCACCGCTATTTTCTTCTGGGACACGACGGCGGCCATCTTCACAGCAGCCTTGTCCACCTTGACCCATGCTGCAGTGATGGCTCTTACCGCTCCTTTGACAGCCAACCTGATATGGGACCTCGGCCTCGAGGGAATCAGCTTCTTTCTAATAGCGATCCTGGGCGGAATTGGTGTGCAGGAATGGAGGCTTCGAACTGAGCAACTTTCTGCCCTCAATGCCATCGCCGAGACGGTGAGCCAATCCCTGGATCTGGATACCGTTTTGAGTTCCGCCTTGGACAAGGTATTGGAGACCTTGGAGTTCGAATCTGGCGCCATATACGTGAGGGATCTTGAAACGGGCGAACTTGAGATGAAGCAGTGTCGTGGCTTGTCCGAGGAGTTCCGGCGTGCAGTGGCCAAAGGCGTCATCTCCGCCAGGGCGGCGGACTCCGGCAAGCCCATCGTCATAGATGACCTCTCCCAAGACTCCAATGCACCAAGAGTGGTTGTGGAGGAAGGATACAGACCCCTGGCCAGCATCCCTCTCATCTCCAAGGAGCAGGTACAGGGCGTGCTGACCATCGCTAGCCGCCAGTTGCATCGTTTCCACCAACAGGATGTCGACTTGCTTCTCTCTATCGGCAACCAGATCGGTGTGGCCATCGAGAAGGTGCGGCTCTATCAAGCCGAGCTGTCTAAGAGTCGCCAGTTGGCCAAGGTTCTGGAAATCGGTGAAGACCTCAAGCTACACCTGGATCTGGACCGGCTGTTGGAGAGGATCGCCCAAGCCATCAGGGAGAGCCTGGGCTTCAATATGGTGGCGGTCAATATCATCAGCGAGGATGGCAAAGCGGTGGTCACTCGGGCCGTGGCTGGCCTGCCCGCCGAGGGGAAGGAAAAACTCCTCGGCGCGGTCATACCTATGACGGAACTGAAACCCCTGCTACAAGAGCGCTTCAAGATCAGCCGCTCCTACTTCATCAGTCACGAGGCCGAGGTATGGGACGAGAGAACCGACAAGTTCACCTATGTTCCCGATTCAGAAGAGTGGAAAGAGGGCCAATGGCACCCTGAGGATGCCCTCCTAGTGCCTCTGGAGACCAGGGAACAGCGGCTGGTAGGCTTCCTCTCGGTAGATGACCCAGTGGATGGCAAAGTACCCTCCCTGGAGACCATCCATTCGCTAGAGATCTTCGCTAATCAAGCCGCCATCGCCATCGAGAATGCCCGGCTCTTCAACGAGGCCCAACAACGTATCGCCGAACTAGCCACCTTCAACGAGATTGGCCGCGCCATCGCCTCCACCATGAAACTGGACGAACTATGGGAGTTAATCTATCATCAGACCTGCCGAGTGATGGAGGTCTCCGCCTTTTATATCACCCTCTATGACCGAGAGAAAGGTGAACTGAACATCGTCCTCGATATGTTACATGGACAGCGACAACCGCAAGAGGAAGGACCCCATGAGTTTCGCAAGGGGCGAACGGAGTACATCATCCGCACCAAGAAGCCCCTCCTGATCCGAGGAGAGGTGCAAGAAACATATGATAGACTGGGCATCGTCTCCTCAGACAAGAGGGCCAAAGGGTTCGCTGGGGTTCCCATCACTGCTGGCGGCGAGGTGATCGGTGTTTTGGCTGTTCAAAACTACGAGCGCGATGATGCCTACGATGAACACACTATCGAGCTCCTCTCCACCATTGCTAACCAGGCGGCCATCGCCATCGAGAACGCCCGGCTCTACGAGGAAACCCAGAAGCGGTTGGCGGAGACCACGGTCCTCCATAAGGTGGCGGAGATCATCAACGCCACCCTCGATCTGAAGGAGGTATTCCAGCGCGTGGTGGAGGAACTCTCCAACGCTTTCGGCTATCGCTTAGTGGACATCTACTTGCTAAAGGAGGAGGGCTTGAGGCTCCAGGCCCAGGTGGGCTATGATGCCGAGACTACCATCGATTCCATACCCCTGGAACGTGGAGTCGTAGGTCGCGTAGCCCGCACTGGAGAGCCAGCCTTGGTGCCCGATGTGAGCCAAGACCCCGACTACATCCCTTCTTACCCTGATATCACTAGCGAAATCTGCGTGCCCATCAAGAGTGGTGAGACCCTCCTCGGCGTTCTCAACGTGGAGTGCGCCGAATGTAGGTTTCTAACGGAGGATGACTTGCTGCTCCTCCACACCCTCAGCAGCCACATTGGCGTGGCCATAAAGAACGCGTGCCTCTACGAGGAGGAACTTAGAAGGGTATCTCAATTGAGGCTCATGCGTGAGGTCGGTGAGCGCATAGCCTCCATCCTCGATCTTGACCAATTGCTGAACATGGTGGTCAGTTCGATCAGGGAAGCCTTCGGTTACCACTATGTCGCCATTTTCCTAGTAGACGCCCGCGCCGAAGAAATAGTGCTCTCTGCCCAAGATGGTCCCATAGTTCGGTCGGCGGAGACCCGCCTCAAAATCGGCAAAGAGGGGATCACGGGCTGGGTAGCACAAACCGGTGAGCCCCTCCTGGTAAACGATGTCCGACAGGAACCAAGATATTACTTTGTGGAGGAACTCAAAGAGACGAGATCGGAGGTGGCCATTCCCATCCGGACCGCGGAGAGGGTCATCGGCGTCCTCGATGTGGAGAGCACCGAACTAGATGCCTTCGATGAGAGCGACCTCGATACCTTGCAGACCCTGGCCGATCAGTTGGCTGTGGCCATCGAGAACGCTCGCCTCTATGAAGAGGAGCAGCGACGTAGTGCGCAGAGACGCACCATCGCTGAGGTGGGAAGAAGGGCAGCCGCCATCCTGGACATGGACACCTTATTTCCTCAGGTGGTAGATCTCATCGCCCAGAATTTCGGATATTACCGCGTACATATCTTCCAAATAGACCCAGATTCTGTCTATGCCATCTACAAAGCGGGTACAGGGAAAGCCGGTCTCGCCATCGCTGAAGAAGGGTTGCGCCTCAAGGTCGGAGAGCAGGGTCTCGTGGGCTGGGTAGCCCAACATGGTGAACCGCTCCTGGTCAACAATGTCTCTCAGGAACCCCGTTACTACACCCATCCACAACTGCCGGATACTCGCTCGGAACTAGATGTCCCCATCCGCATTGGAGGGAAGGTCATCGGTGTCCTCGATGTGCAAAGCACGGAACTGGACGCCTTCGATGAGAGCGACCTTGACACCTTGCAAACCCTGGCCGATCAGCTGGCTGTGGCCATGGAAAATGCCCGGCTCTATCAAGAGACTAAGCGGTTGGCCATCACCGATAGCCTCACCGGCCTCTACAACCTCCGCTACTTCTATGAGACGTTGGAGAAAGAAATCTCCCGCTGTGAACGCTATAACCGTCCCCTCTCCCTCATCATCCTCGACATCGACGATTTCAAGGCCTATAACGACCTCTATGGCCATCCGGCAGGGGACGATCTCCTGATAGAGTTGGCCCAACTGATGTCCAAGGTAACCCGACAGACCGACACCCTGGCTCGCTACGGCGGGGAGGAGTTCGCCATCATCCTGCCGGAGACGGAGGCGGAGGGGGCCAGGTTCCTCGCCGAGAGGCTG
>JBHIDN010000045.1:0-8088 GCA_046760125.1 Anaerolineae bacterium | reverse complement strand
TCTATGCGGCTGTGGGGGTACACCCCCACGAGGCAGGGAAGGCAACCCGGGAGACCTGGCCGGAGTTGCGGAGTTTGGCTTCCCAGCCTGGTGTGGTAGCCATAGGAGAGACGGGCCTGGATTACTACCGTCGCCGTTCGTCCCGCGAAAAGCAGAAGGAGGCCCTGAAAAGGCAGTTAAACTTGGCTAGGGAGTTGAGAAAGCCCGTCATCTTCCACGACCGAGAGGCCCACGATGACCTGCTGGCCATGGTAGAGGAGCACGGAGAGGGGCTCACGGGGGTCTTCCATTGCTTCTCAGGCGATCTAGCGATGGCGGAGAAGTGTCTAGAGATGGGTTTTTACATCTCCATCGCCGGGCCGGTGACATACAGAGGGGCGTATCGGTTGCGGGAACTGGCTCGCACTCTGCCCCTGGAAAGGTTGCTTCTGGAGACCGATTCCCCTTTCCTTTCCCCTTGTCAGGGAAGGAATGAGCCGGCCAATGTGAGGGTCGTGGCCCAAAAGATCGCTGAGGTGAGAGGGGTCTCCTGGGAAGAGGTAGCCCGAACGACAACGGAAAACGCAGCGCTCTTATTCGCCTTGTAGAAAGGTAAGCATGAGGGGAAAGACCATCTCTTCTAAGCGTTTCTCTTCCATCCTCAGCCCTATTCGGGAGGAGTTGCGCCAGGTGGAGGCGAGGATGGGGGAAGCGCTCATCACCGACGAAGAGCCCTTGACCGCTATGTTGAGAGGCCTCTTTATTAGCGGGGGAAAGCGGTTGCGGCCGGCTTTGACGATTCTAGCCTCCAAGTTTCGGCAGTCGGAGGCGAGCAAGGTAGTGGGCCTGGCCGCGGCGGTGGAGATGCTCCATACCGCTACCTTGGTCCACGATGACCTGATCGACAACTCGCTTATGCGGCGGGGCAACCCCACTCTGAATGCGGCTTGGAATGATGGGGTTGTTGTCCTGGTGGGGGATTACCTCTTCGCTCGCTCGGCGGCTCTGGCTGCGGAGACGGAAAACCCGCGCATCATCTCCCTTTTCGCCAAGACCCTCATGCTCATCTGCTCCAGCGAACTGAGGGAAGCGTTAAGCATAGCGAAACCCAACCGAGAGGATTACTACTGGCGCATCTCCAAGAAGACGGCTTCCCTTTTCGCTGCTGCTACAGAGGGTGGTGCTCTCTTGAGCGAGGCGACAGAGGAAGAAGTTCAGGCCCTGAGAAGTTATGGCTATAACTTAGGGATGGCTTTCCAGATCATGGACGACATCCTGGATTTCACGGGCGACGAGGAGGAACTGGGCAAGCCCATCGGCAGCGATCTTCGTCAAGGGGTGATCACCTTGCCGGTCTTATACTTCTTGGAAGAGAACCCCGATTGGGGGAGCGTGGAGAGGATCATAACGGGTGGGGAGGAGAGAGAGGAGCATATCCACTCTCTGGTGACCAGGATAAAGGGTTCGGGGGCCATTCGATCCTCCCAAGCCGAGGCCCAGGGTTTCACGGAAGAAGCCAAGGAGGCGCTGTCGGTCCTACCAGCCAACGAGTACCGGCAGGTGATGGTGGAGTTGGCTGACTACCTCATGGTTCGCCGAAGCTGACCCCTCACCCGATTTTCCTCAGAAGCCTCCCCCTTTTATACTGTCCCTGAAGGCCTTTTGAGGCGGAAGGTATGAGCCGCTGCGATCTCTCTATAGTGATTATCAGTTGGAATGTGAGAGGATTTCTGCGCCGTTGCCTGGATTCCATCCAAGAGAGCCTGAAAAGTGGGAAAGGCCTCTTGGTTGAGACCATCGTCTTCGATAACGGTTCCGCCGATGGTAGCGCAGATATGGTGCGGGAGGATTTTCCCTGGGTCCATTTGATGGAGAGTGAAGTTAATCTAGGCTTCACCAAGGGGAACAATCTAGCCATCGGCCAGAGCGAGGGACGTTATATCTTGCTCCTCAACCCCGACACCGAGGTAGTGGGCGACGCCTTGGGCACTATGGTGGCCTACATGGAGGCCCATCCTCGGGTAGGGGCTCTGGGCCCTCAACTTTTGAACCCCGATGGAACTACCCGATCTTCCCGGCGACGCTTCCCTACCCTGGCTACCGCTTTCCTGGAGAGCACCGTGCTACAACCCTGGTTTCAGGGAAGCGGGATCCTAAAGAGATATTACCTTCTAGATAGGTCCGACGACGAGATCCAACCCGTTGACTGGGTAGTGGGGGCTGCTCTCCTCGTTCGTCGGGAGGCCCTCCATCAGGTGGGCCCCCTGGATGAGGAGTTCTTTATGTATTCGGAAGAGTTAGACTGGTGCTACCGGCTCAAGGCCCGAGGGTGGGAGGTGGTCTATCTCCCCACCGCCCAGGTGGTACACCAGGAGGGGAGAAGCAGTGAACAGGTGCTCGCTTTTCGCCATATCCATTTCCAGCGAAGCAAGGTTCTTTTCTTCAAGAGGTATTATGGATGGCGAGGGGAGGTTTTGCGCTGGTTTATCCTTTCCACCTACCTGTACCTTTTTGTTTTGGAGGGGCTAAAGTGGCTGGTGGGGCATAAGAGGCCCCTCCGGAGAGAGCGGGTGGCTGCCTACTGGCAGGTCCTCCGTTCGGGCTTAAGGTAGGCCATGAAAGTCTGCTTGATCTCAGGGGAGTTCCCCCCCATGGTGGGAGGGATGGGGGACTATACAAAGGAGTTGGCTGAAGCCTTGGCCAAGTTGGGGAACCGGGTGAGCGTCTTGACCTCGGTTTTGGGCCAGGAGGGAGGCGAGAGTTTTGCCTTGTATCCTCGGGTTTCCAAATGGGACTTCTCCTCTTGGAGGGCTATCCTCGGTCTCTTAAGAGAGATAGAGCCCCAGATCCTCCACCTTCAATATCAGGCCGCGGCTTACGGGATGCACCCCGCGATAAACCTCCTCCCTTGGCGCCTCCGCCTAGTTCGCCCTCTCCCTCTTCTCTTCATCACCTTTCACGATCTCCGGGTGCCCTATCTTTTCCCCAAGGCAGGGCCGGTTCGCCGTGGAGCCATAGCCGCCTTGGCTAAAGGGTGCGATGGGGTCATAGTGACCAACGTGCAAGATGAGGCGGAGGCCAGAGGTTATGGCCTGAAACCTTATCTTATCCCCATCGGAAGCAATATCAGCCCTCGCCTTCCCCCAGGATACGATCGTGAGGAGTGGCGGGCCCGATGGGGCGTTGGAGACGGGACTCTCCTCTCCTATTTCGGTCTTCTCCATGAGAGCAAGGGAGTAGAAACCCTCCTTCGAGCCTTAGCGCGGCTTATAGAGAGGGGGGAGAGGATCAAACTTCTCATGGTGGGGGGTAAGACAGGGGCTAGCGACCCCACGACCACCGATTACGCTCACCGGATGGAGGCGTTGTGGCGAGAGTTGGGGCTCGCCGACCGGCTCCTTTGGACAGGGTATGTGGACGACGAGGAGGTCTCGGCCAACCTTTTGGCCTCCGATATTTGTGTGTTGCCTTATAAGGATGGAGTTTCCCTGCGGCGGGGGAGCCTGATGGCCGCTCTGGCTCATGGCCTGCCCATCATAAGCACACGACCCAGTATCCAGGTAAAAGAACTGATGGAGGGAGAGAACATCGTCCTGGTACCACCCGACGATGTGGAGGCGCTAGCGGCCAAGATCCAGGAGTTAACGGCCTCAGAGGGGCTCCGCCACCGGCTGGGGGAGGGGGCTCTCGCTCTGGCCCAGGAGTTCTCCTGGGATAAGATCGCCAAAAGAACCAAGGAGGTATATGAGGAGGCGTGGGCCAGTAGCCGTTTGTCAGGGTAGGGGAGATATGGTAGTATATTTGAGTCGCCGGAAATTTTGCTTTCGCTGAGCGTGGATATTTGTTTCCATTCCGGCGCTATCTATCAGGGGGAGAGAAGAAGATGCCGGCTAAGAGCGTCTTGGTCACAGGGGGAGCGGGGTTCATAGGCTCGCACTTGGTGGACACCCTTCTAGAGCGAGGGTATGAGGTTCGGGTCTTCGACAATCTGGAGCCCCAGGTTCATGGAGAAGGGAGGGTGCCCGATTACTTCAACCGAGAAGCGGAGTTCATAAGGGGCGATGTCCGGGATAGAGAGGCGTTATCCAGGGCCTTAAAGGGGGTGGAGGTCGTCTTTCATCACGCGGCTGCCGTGGGTGTGGGGCAGTCTATGTACGAGATCCGGCGATATGTAGAGACCAACACTTTGGGGAGTGCCAACCTCCTGGATATCTTAGCCAACGAGAAGCATAAGGTGGAGAGGCTCGTGGTGGCCTCCTCCATGTCTATCTATGGGGAGGGTAAATACCTTTGCCCCGATTGCGGGGTCATCTACCCTAAACTGCGCCCTGATGAACAACTCAAAGAGCGGCGATGGGAGATGAGATGTCCCCATTGTGGAGGGGAAGCGAAACCAGAGGCCACCGATGAAGATAAGCCCCTTTACCCTTCTTCTATCTACGCTATCACCAAGCGGAGCCAGGAGGAATCGTTCCTCTGTTTTGGTCGGGCTTATGGGATACCTGCCGTAGCCCTCCGGTACTTTAACGTCTATGGGCCCCGGCAAGCCCTTTCCAACCCCTATACCGGCGTGGCGGCTATCTTCTCAGCGCGGATCCTAAACGGTCGTCCCCCGGTTATCTATGAGGATGGGCTCCAGAGTCGAGATTTCATCCATGTGCAAGACATCGTAGAGGCAACCCTTTTGGCCATGGAAAAGGCTGATTTCGAGGTTTTCAATGTGGGAACGGGGAGGTCTTTGACCGTCCTGGAGATGGCGCGCATCCTCATCGAGAAACTGGGGGGAGAGGGCTTAAAGCCTCAAGTGGTGGGGCGATATCGGCGAGGGGACATCCGTCATTGCTATGCCGACATCACCAAGATCCAGGACAAGTTGGGCTTTCAGCCCCAGGTGAAGTTCGAGGAGGGGATCTCGGATCTTATCGCTTGGGTGAGTCAGGAGGAGGCGATCGATAGGTTCCAAAAGATGGAGGAGGAGTTAACCTCCAAATCCCTAGTCGTGTAGGTGAAGATGTACAAGATCCTTTTGCTTTCACCTTGCGATATCTTCCCCCCTGTTCACGGCTCAAGCACGGCCATCTATTATACCATCAAGCACCTGGCCCATGGCCACCGCATCGAAGCCCTCCTCTGTCGGCTCTATTCGCAGCGAGGGCCGATAGATCTCACCCATCCCCATCTCTCGATCCATTACGCAAGGGAGAGCCCCCTCGATCGGCTGGGCTATAAGGGGCTCCTCATCAACCCCTTCTACCTCAGGGCGGCGAGGGAGATCGCGGCTTCTTTCCAGCCCGATATCATCCAGGCCGAACTCCTCTGGACGGCGCCCACCGCTTACTATTTGAAGAGATCGTTAGGCAAGCCCGTGATCCTGGTTCAAGAAAATGTGGAGTATCTCAAATTCAAAAGGATGGGGCTCGCCCAGCCTTTCCTCTCGCTTATCAGACATTTGGAAAGGTGGGGCTTGTGCGGAGCCGACAAGATCGTGGCCCTGTCAGAGGTTGATAAGGGGTTTATGGTTGAATTATACGATATCTCCCCAGAGAAGGTCGCCGTTATCCCCCACTGCATAGATCTTGAGACCTTCGCTTATCGACGGGAGAGGGCAGCCCTGGTGCGAGAAAGGTTGAACCTGGGGCAGGCTTTCGTTCTCGCCTTCGTGGGCAAGTTGGATTATATCCCCAACGAACGAGCGGTGCGGTACATCGCCGAGGAGGTCCGTCCTGCGGTGTTGTCCCGCCACCCAGGGGCGGTCTTTCTGATCATCGGGCAGAATTATGAAGATCTTACCCCCTATGCCGATGAGCATCTTCTTTTTACCGGCTTTGTCGATGGTCGGAAGGAGTTCACCCCCAACCTAGCCGATTATCTCTCCGCCTCGGACTTGGTCCTTGTGCCTCTCGATTCGGGCTCTGGCACCCGAGTGAAGATCCTGGAGGCGGCGGCTTGTGGGAGGCCCATCGTTTCCACACGGCTGGGGGCTGAAGGGCAAGATTTCGTATCCGGGGAGGAGATCCTCCTTACCGATGAGTTAGGGGAGGAGTTCGTGAGGGGGGTCTTGAGGTTGATGGAGGATGAACGATTGAGGAGGAGGTTGGGAGAAGGGGCCTTGCGCCGGGTACAAACATCATACGACTGGAGCCAGGTAATGACCAGGTTCGAGGAGATCTATGCCCAACTGGCGGAGAAATAGGAGATCGTCTTTGCGAGTCCTAGTCACCATCTTCGAAAAATTGGTGCCCATCAGCGGGGGAGGAACTCCTCGCATATCGAACGTGATAAAGGCTTTCGTGGCTAGAGGGCACGAGGTATATGTGGCTTCCTCCATCGCTGTCTCCAGAGAAGAGGCGATCGACCGATACGGGTGCGCCCATTGGTTGCCCATCCAGGGGGTGAACCGTTTAGGCCGGTGGAAGATGCCCAAATATATGGTCGCTTTCCCCCTCAATATCTTACGGGTGACCAACTACGCTCGACGGTTGAAACCCGATCTCATCGTTTCCCACAATTCTATCGCTGGCTACAGCGCCCTTTTGGCCAAGGGGTTCCACCCCCAAACCTTGGCCCTCTTAGACCTCACCGATCTCCTCTTCGAGTACCTGGAAGATTACCGCTCCAGATGGTTGCGAGCCATACTGGGCCTGGGCCGGCAGATAGAGAGAACGACCATCAGGGATTCAGACAAAATCATCACCATCAGCCAGGCCATGAAGGGCATCGCCCGCCGGTTTGGGGCCCGTCTCCAGGATGTCGATGTAGTGCCCGATGGTGTGGATACTAGTATCTTCAAAAGGGTCAACGGTGATGATCTGCGACAGAAGTACGCCCCGGGCGCGGATCACGTTCTCATCTTCCACGGTGTGATCGACCCCCAGGATCACCCGGAACTTCTAGTGGAGGCGGCTCGCTTGGTGGTAGAGAGGCGCCCCAAGACAGCCTTCTGGATGGTGGGGGGTGGGGCTGCCGTTCCCTATCTGGAAGAGAGGGTGGCTAGGTACGGGTTGAACGATCATTTTCATTTCTCAGGTTGGGTGCCTCAGGAAGAGGTGCCTCGCTATATCTCGGCCAGCGACCTGGGGCTGGTGATACTCCCTGACGTGCTATCGGCGCGAGGCCGTGTCACCCTCAAAGAGTTCGAGTACTGGGCCTGTGGGGTCCCTTCTATCCTTCCTCGCCTTCCAGCGCTAGAAGAGGTGATGGAGGAGGGGGAGGAGGGGCTGTTTTACACCCCCGGAGACCATCGAGATCTAGCCGACAAGGTCTGCTCTCTTCTGAGCAACGATGTCTGGCGCAAGGAGTTAGGCGCTCGAGGGTTGCGGAAGGTGAGAGAGAAGTTCGAGTGGCAAAGCCTAGCCGAGAGGTTCGTGCAATTATGCGAAGGTTATCTGGAGGAGGGTAGAGCGGCATGAGGGTTTTGGTTACCAACCCCCCTTGGCCTGGCCCAGGGTATGGAGCCCGCTCCGATGTGCGCTGGCCCCATAAGCGAAGCGATAAATACCTGGAGTACCCCATCTATCTAGCCTACACGGTGGCGGTGTTGGAAGAGGCGGGCTTCGAGGTGGGGTTCCTAGACGGGGTGATGGAGGAGATGTCCATCGCCGAGTTCGCCGAGGCGGTGGCCAAAGAGGTGCCAGATCTGGTGGTTATGGAATGTTCCACCCCCTCCATCGAGTACGACCTTCAGAGCGCCAAGGCGCTCAAGGAGAAGGATAGGGATACCTTCGTGGCTCTAGTTGGCTCTCACGCTACCTTCTTCCACCGGGAGATCCTAGAGGCGAACCCAGAGGTGGACGCCATCTGCCGCGGGGAGTTCGAGTTGACGGTGAAAGAGTTGGCCCAGACTTTGGCTCATGATGACGACCTCTCGAAGGTGTTGGGGCTCTCCTACCGGGAGGAGGGTGGGGTTCAGGTTAACCCGGAACGCCCTCTCCTAGAGGAGTTGGACAGCCTTCCCTTTCCAGCCTGGCATATCGTGAGAGGTGAGGGGTATCGCTCCGCCGTTTTCTCCGGCCACCGGCCGATGACCATGGTCAGTTCCCGAGGGTGCCCGGCTCATTGCACCTATTGCCTCTGGCCGGAGACCCTCTACGGGCATAAGTTCCGGGCTCG
>JBHIDN010000044.1:0-8122 GCA_046760125.1 Anaerolineae bacterium | reverse complement strand
GGCCACGTCAGGGAGCCAGTTCCACTTATTGGCGTTCGATACCACGGAGAACCAGCTTTTCACGGTACCGTCGCTGCCCACCCGCCGGGCGTAGATATCCCGCGTCGCACCGCGGTCGTTCTCCCACACTACCAGGTACTCATCGTGGAGGCTGTTGTAGGCCACCGCGGGGTTGAGGTTGTCAATCGCATCGCCGGTCCAGATATTGATGAACGGGCTTAGCAGTGGAGCCGCCGGTGCCAACTGCCCCCCCAGCACCGGCGGGTCTTTTCCCTGAGCGGAGGGTTGGGCCAACCCCACCCCCAGAATGCCGAACAGGGGCAGCAACCCCAGAGCCAGAGACAACGCGAGCCAATGTGCTTTTTTCATCGTGAATTCTCCTTTCAATAGGGCCACCGCCAATTGCGTCAGGCCACACCTTACTGAGAATACCATGAAAGGAGGAGAAATACAACGTTGGGCATAGTATAAGCCAGCAGATGGGGATGTGGCCTACTGCGCGCTTCAGGGTTCTTGAGGCACAAAAGCCCCTTCCTGGGGAGAAAGGGGCCTTAACTTAGTCCCTCCAAATGTAGAATTCAAGACCGCGAGTGGGGGGATCTAATTACTCGATCTTATATACCTGGTCGTCTTCCCGCACCTTCTCTACAACCTTGAGCCCGATCGACTGTCCCTTGGTAGCCACCTCCACTTTCTGGTGCTCGATCTCCATGGAGTCGACCGTTTGCTCGAAGTCGCGGATGCCGCCTCTGATGCGGATGGTGTCCCCCACCTTTATGGTGTCGGTGACCTCCACCACGGCCACGCCGATCCGGTTGTAGTAATGAGTTACCCTTCCTACTAACTTCTCGGCCACCTCTGACCTCCTTGTTTCATCTAAAGGACCCTCTTCATGGGGCAACGCTGATTCGCTGGCCTTGGCCCAGGGGAGATCCGCCCGTCGTTCTCCCTTTCGCCGTTCCGCTTGTCGCCTATCTCCCTTTCGCCGTTCCTCCTGTCTTCTTTCCTCCTGCCGTCTCTCTCCCTTTCTCCTTTCCCCTTGTCTACGCTCCACTTGGAGGCTCTC
The DNA here is from genome assembly GCA_046760125.1 of Anaerolineae bacterium. Classification (GTDB taxonomy): domain Bacteria; phylum Chloroflexota; class Anaerolineae; order UBA7937; family UBA7937; genus UBA7937. The sequence goes on along the minus strand of JBHIDN010000044.1, from coordinate 7,056 downwards.
AGGACCTTCTCCTTGCCTTCTTTCGGCCACTCGGCGCTCGCCTTGCCGTCTCTCTCCGACCCTCCGCTCCCCCTTACGCCTTTCTTCGACCCTCCGCTCCCCCTTTCTCCTCTCTATGCCCCAGGGGGGTTGTTGAGGTGTTTCCCGCTTCTCTTTCAGATCTTCATAGGCTTGGAGGAGGTTTTCGAAGAGTTGGGCGTTCTCGAGGGCGATGGCGGCATAATCGGCTAAGGCCACTAGGTTGTCTAGATCGCTCTCTTGGAAGGGTCGACCCGCATCCCTATTGAAGAGGCAAAGGACGGCGATGACTTCGTTTCGTGCCACAAGGGGCACATATAAGAGGTGCTCCACGAGATGGCCCGTCTTCATCTCGCTCCACTCATGCTCCCGGGGACCTCTCCGCCTCTCCGGCTTGCCCGTGCTGACCACCTGAGTGGCGACTCTATCTTCAACCTCCTCTTGGAGAGGACGAGCATACTTCTCCCCTCGAGCCGTTGCCGCCCTGATCTTGAATCGATCTTCTCCCTCTACTAGAAGAAGAGAGCCTTCATCAGCAGCAGCCAGGTAGATGGCCGCCTCCACGATGCGAGTGAGGACCTTTTCCATCTCCAGGACGGAGATGATAGATTTCCCGATGGCGTGAACATAGCCGGCTTTGGGGACCACTTTTCGAGGAGGGGCGATTCTCTCCTCTTCTGCTTCCTCTTCAAGGGTCTCCTTCTCTGGTGCCCTTTTCAGAGCCTCCTCGATGGCTCCCTTTACATCCTCCGCGGTGAAGGGCTTGAGGATGCAACTCCTCACCCCTTGATTGAGGGCCTCCTCTGCCAACTCCCGGGAGCCGTAGGAGGCGGTGATGATCACCGGTATGTCGGGCAACCTAGATTGGATGGTCCTATGGATGGCTAAAGTGGAGGCGGAGAGGAACTGGGAAGCCAGGATTATGAGGTCTGGGTTCTCCCATAAACCTTTGTGCAGACACTCCTCTGTGTCTTTGGCCACAAGCGTTTCGTAGCCGCTGGGTTTTAGCACCTGGTCGAGGAGGAAGCCCAGACTATCCGCCCGGTCATCGAGGATCAGTATCTTTCTGACCACCTCGCGGCTCCTGAGAAGGCTTTAACCTTCAACTCATCTTGTGAAAGGCAGATGCACTCTCTTAAGGCGATTATAACATCTTTGTGAAGCCTTGACAATAGCCATTTTCCACCATAAACCGACCGATAGAGGTTGGCCGTGGAGAGCCAGGGAGTGCAGGAGGAAGCTCTGCCTGTCAGCCCCCAAGCCCTTCAGGGCGGCGTCATAGTGAGCGACGCGGGTAGATTTTCGGGCACGGAGAAAGAGGTTTTGGGCTACTATGGGGTTCCCAGTTCCTCCACTGGGACATCGATGTACTTATCCCCCTCCTCGATGAGCATGATGGGGATGTCGTCCCGGATGGGGTATTTGCGGCGGCACTGATCGTTCTGGCAGACGAGCCAGGCACCCTTGACCAGTTCCACCTTCGTCTTGCAGGCTGGGCAGACAAGTATCTCCAAAAGATCCTTACTGACCATTTCACCTCCCCTCGGCAGATAGTATAACACACCTTTTTCTAAGTACAACAACTGGCCTGCCAGTTGACTATATGCTATACTTTTCAATCGAACCTAATAAGCACGCCTCCTGACTGGACGGGGCGTGCCGAGGGAAGAGGCGTGTCTCTCTTTTGCTCGGTTCCCGGCCAGGGGGAGGGAGGCGGAAGTTTAAAACGAAAGGGGTTTAGTATGACCGTGGTGACTATGAAGGAACTCTTGGAGGCCGGCGTCCATTTCGGGCATCGTACTGGGCGATGGCACCCCAAGATGCGATCTTACATCTTCACGGAGCGTAACGGGATCCATATCATCGACTTGCAGCAAACCATCTCCCGGTTGGAGGAAGCGTGTGAGAAGGTAAAGGAGGTGGCCAGCGAGGGGGGTACGATCCTCTTCGTAGGCACCAAGAAACAGGCGCAGGAGAGTATCGCCTTGGCAGCCGAGAGTTGTGGCATGCCCTATGTGAATGAACGTTGGTTAGGAGGGACGCTTACCAATTTCCGCACCATCCGCCAGCGTATCGATTACCTCCTCGATCTGGAAGCCCGGTATGCCAGGGGAGACTTCGAGGGGTTGCCCAAAAAGGAGGCTTTGGGCATCGAGAGGGAGATCGCTCGCTTGAACCGGCGCTTGGGAGGGATAAAGGAGATGCTGCGCCTCCCGGATATGGTCTTCATCGTCGATATTCGGCGGGAGGATATCGCGGTCAAAGAAGCCCACCGGTTGGGGATCCCTATAGTGGCTATGGTGGACACCAACTGCGATCCTGATCCCATCGACTTCATCATCCCCGCCAATGACGACGCCATAAGGGCCATTAAACTGATCTGTGGCAAGATAGCAGAGGCTGTCAAGGAGGGGAGGCAGATTTGGGAATCGTTGCAAGCCGAGGAGGAGGTTGAGGTCCCCCTACCGGAGTATCTGGCCGCTGTGGCTCAGGAGGCCACGGAGGTCGCGGTTCCAGAGGCTGAAGTGGGGTCTGAAGAGGAAGCAGCGGAGTTAGAAGATGAGGAGGCGGAGTGATAAGTAAGGAGATGGTGAAGGCGCTCCGAGAACGTACCGGAGCCGGGGTTTTAGATTGCAAGAGGGCGTTGGAGGAAACAGGGGGTGACCTTGAGGAGGCGATGAGGCTCCTCCGCCAAAGGGGCCTAGCCATCGCGGCCAAGAAGGCGGACCGCCTGGCTCGAGAAGGGTTGGTGGAGGCCTATATCCACGCTGGAGGTCGGCTGGGGGCCCTGGTGGAGATCAATTGTGAGACCGATTTCGTGGCTCGGACTGAGGAGTTCCAGAGGTTAGCCCATGACTTGGCGATGCAGGTGGTGGCTTCCAACCCCCAGTATCTCCGTCCAGAAGATATCCCCCCTGAGGTGATAGAGGAGAAGAAGCGACTCTTTCTCTCCGAACTGCAAGGACAAAACAAGCCAGAACATCTTTGGGAGAGGATTGTGGAAGGGAAACTGGAGAGATATTATGACCAGGTTTGCCTTCTGAGACAGCCCTTCATCAAAGATGAAGGGCTAACGGTGGGAGAGGTCATCACCGAGGGTATCGCCAAACTGGGGGAGAACATAGTGGTACGTCGGTTCGTGCGATACGAACTGGGGGAGAAGTCTTGAGGAGGCGAGGTGGGCGAGGCTAGGTATGGACGGGTCCTCTTGAAACTGGGCGGCGAGGCGCTGGCTGGGCCGGAGGGGTGGGGCATAGATCCCCAAAGGGCCGAGGAGGTGGCCAAGAAGATAAAGGGTGTGAAAGAGCATGGGATCCAGATAGCCATCGTCCTCGGTGCAGGGAATATCTGGCGGGGCAGGGATGGCATGGCTCACGGGATGGAGAGGGCTACCGCTGATCATATGGGGATGCTGGCTACGGTGATGAATTCCTTGGCCCTGCAAGACGCTTTGGAGAGGGCAGGGGTGACTACTAGGGTTCAGACGGCTATCGAGATGCGGGCTGTGGCCGAGCCCTATATCCGCTTGCGAGCCATCCGCCATCTGGAGAAAGGGCGGGTGGTGATCCTGGGCGCGGGGACCGGCAACCCCTACTTCACTACCGATACCGCCGCCGCCCTGAGAGCCATGGAGATCGACGCTCAGGTCCTCATCAAGGCCACCAAGGTGGACGCCGTTTACGAAGAGGATCCCCTGATAAACCCCGATGCACGGAGGCTAGAGCATCTGACTTATATCGAGGCCTTGAATCTGGGGGTGGGGATCTTGGATAGCACAGCCCTCTCCTTATGCATGGATAACGACCTCCCCATCATCGTAGTGGGCTTGTGGGAGCCCCAAAGCCTGGAGAAAGCGGTGCTGGGCGAGAGGGTGGGGACCCTCATCGATCGTTCGGGGGAAGGCTCATGATCGACGATCTATTGAAAGAGACCGAGGCCCGGATGAAGAAGGCGGTGGAAGTCCTCCAAGGGGACTTGGCCACCATCAGGACGGGGAGGGCCTCTCCGGCCCTCATAGAGAAATTGAGGGTCGATTATTATGGCACCCCTACCCCCCTCAACCAGTTGGCTGCCATCTCCGTTCCCGAGCCTCGCCTCATGATCATCAGGCCTTATGATCCCACCTCTTTGTCTGAGATCGAGAGGGCAATCCTGAAATCGGATCTGGGGTTGACCCCCGTCAACGATGGAAAGGTGATCCGTCTGCCCATCCCTCGTTTGACGGAAGAACGACGACAGGAACTGGTAAGAGTGGTAGGTCGTCGCGTAGAAGAAGCGCGAGTAGCCATCCGCAACTGTCGCCGCGACGGTCTTCGAGATCTAAGGGAGATGGGGAAGGAGAAACTCATATCCGAAGATGAGCATTACCGGGCCCGAGAGGATGTGCAGAAGTTGACGGACAAGTATGTGGAGCGGGTGGACGAGGTGGGGAGAGCCAAGGAAGAGGAGATCAGAGAAGTATAAGCGGTTTCTTATGGATGAGCAGGAGTCTCTAGTTACCATTCCCCAGCATGTGGGGATCATAATGGACGGGAACGGGCGATGGGCCCGGGAGCGCGGTTTGCCTCGGCTGGAGGGGCATCGCGCCGGTACGGAGAATATCCGCCGGGTTCTGGAAGCGTGTAGCGAGTTCGGCATCAAGATCCTCACCATCTACGCTTTCTCCACGGAGAACTGGGGGCGTCCCCAAGCGGAGGTGCGAGGCTTGATGCGCATTCTGGAGGAGGTTATCGATCGGGAGGTAAAGAACCTCCACAAGAACGGTGTGCAGTTGCGTCATATCGGTCGGCTGGAGGGGATCTCCCAGAGGTTGCAGCGGGCTGTGAGGGATGCTATCGAGTTGACTAAGGATAACGACAGGCTGATATTGAACGTGGCTTTCAACTATGGGGGGCGCAGCGAGATCCTGGATGCGATGCGGCGACTGATGGGAGATGGCATCTCTCCCCAGGAGTTAAGCGAGGAACTCTTTGAACGGTATCTCTACACCGCTGGGTTACCTCCCCCCGACTTGATTATCCGCACCGGTGGGGAGATGCGACTCAGCAACTTTCTGATCTGGCAGGCGGCCTACGCGGAATACTACTCCACGCCTACTTACTGGCCCGATTTCAACAAGGAGGAACTTCATAAGGCGCTTTTGGCCTACAGTCAGAGGGAGAGGAGGTTTGGGCTGCTGAGGGAAGGCTAGATCTTTCGCCTTGGGAGGGGAGGGGCATGCTTGCCAAGCGCGTCATCAGTGCCTTTGTCATGGGCCCCTTGATTTTGGGGTTCGTTTACTTGGGCGGACTCCCGTACTGGGCGCTGGTGACAGTGGTGGCTATAGGGGCGGGATATGAGTACCTTCGCCTTATCTCCCAAGCAGGGGAAAGGGCTGATTATCCTTTGACCGTGCTTCTTATCCTCCTTATCATGGTCGGGGCGCTGTACCCCTCTTGGGCATTGATGCGGGGCGGCATGACTTTACTTCTGGCTTTCTCTCTCCTCTGGCAGATGGCCCGAAAGGGTGGCCATCTGCCGGTAGTGAGTTGGGCTCTAAGCCTGGGGGGGGCGATTTATGTGGGTTTCCTTTTGAGCCATTTCGTCTCGCTGCGGGCTCTCCCCAGAGGGTTAGAATGGACGCTTCTGGCTTTCTTTCCCGCTTGGGCCAACGACACCGGCGCCTATTTTGTGGGCCGATGGATAGGAGAGCATCCCTTCGCTCCTCGCATCAGCCCCAAGAAGACTTGGGAGGGGAGCATAGGGGGCTGGATATTGGGAGTAGCGGTGGGCACCCTTATGGGGGCGGTATTGGGGTTGCCGCTCTTGCACGCCTCTCTTTTGGGTTTGCTCATCAGTCTAGCGGCCACAGGAGGCGACCTGGTGGAGTCGATGTTCAAACGGTGGGCGGGGGTAAAAGACTCAGGGCGGCTGATCCCGGGCCATGGAGGGGTGCTGGACCGGATCGATAGCCTCCTCTTTTCGGTGGCCGCGGTCTATTATTATCTGATCTGGGTGATAAAAGTCTGATGGAACAATTAACGCTGGAGAGGGCCTTGGCCTTTGGCAACCTGATCCTCTCCTCTATCAACGTCATACTCGCTTTCTCCCTCCTGGTCTACATCCTCACTCACAACCTCCGTAACACGGTGGCCCGCTCTTTCTCTTCCCTTCTGGCCTTCGTCACCATCGTCCACGCCGCCGACGTCATACTCCTTAACGTGAGCGCCGCCTCTGCCAAGTTCTTCTGGCTGAAGTTTCAGTGGTTGGGGATAGCCTTCATCCCGGCTGCCTACCTCCATTTCTCTGACGCGCTGCTCCGAACCACCAACTCCTTCTCTCGCCTGCGGCGGGGTTTTGTCATCTTCAGTTACCTTTTGGGGACCGTCTTCTTCTCCCTCTCCATCTTAACTCCTCTAGTGGTGTGGGATGGCGTGCACACTCTTTGGGTCACCTATTTCAAAGCCGGCCCCCTCTTCTGGGCCTTCGCCTTCTACTTCTTCCTGGTGACCGGTTGGGGGGTCCTGAATACCCTTCGGGCCCGCCATCGGACCCTCACTCCGGCTTCCCGACGGCGGATGACCTACCTGACCATCTCCTTCGTCGCTCCCGCGTTGGGCGCTTTTCCTTACCTTCTTTTGGCTAGCCTCCCTGCTCGCCTCTCTCCTACCTTTCTCCTCTCCTTCTCCCTGGTAGGGAGCGCGGGGATCGCGGTTATGACCGTGGTGATGGGATACAGCGTGGCCTATCATGGGGTCTTGATGCCCGACCGGGTGGTGAAGCGGAGCCTAATTAACTATCTCCTCCGAGGCCCTTTGGTGGGAAGTTGCCTTCTTATCTTGATGCTGGTGATACCCCGGGTGGAGAGCATCCTGGGTCTTCCTCGAGATACGGTCCTCATCTTCGCTACGGTGCTGGGTATCGTCCTCCTACAGGTCACTATCAGCGCCGCCAGACCGCTTATCGATCTTCTGGTCTACCGCCGGGATAGAGCGGAGGTGGTTCGGATACGGGAGTTGGAGGATCGGCTCCTTACCACCACCGACCTGCAAGAACTCT
>JBHIDN010000043.1:0-8198 GCA_046760125.1 Anaerolineae bacterium | reverse complement strand
GGGACAGGAGTTGAGTACCATGTCTACCTGCCGCTGACCCTCAAGAACTACTAGAGCTCCTCTTCTCTACCACTAGAAAGTGGGAGAGGGCGAAGAGGCGTAAGGGTGTCCTCTCCAGGGCATAAGTGAGGCGGCGGAGGAACCGGGCCACCTGGGGGCTTCGAGCCTCTATCTTGTCGTACCCAGGGTAGATCTGGGTATGAACGATGGTCTTATGAGGGAGACCTTCCAAGAGGCGAAGGAGCCCCCCTGTTGTATAGGCGCGCACATGGGGAACGAGACGTCGCCGCAGACTATCTGGCAGGTAGTTTACCAGGGGGATATTTCCGAATCTGTATCTACCCCGCCAATATACCCCGTGGGTCTCGAAAGGGTAGAGCCTGTTGGGGGCGAAGATCACTATGCGCCCCTGGGGCTTGGTCACCCGGTAAGCCTCTCGCACCACCTCTCTATCGTCCTCCACATGCTCTATCACCTCGTGGAGGAGGACGATGTCGAAGCGGTCTTGAGGGAAGGGCAACTCCTCGGCCCGAGCAGCGGCCAAGTTAGGCAGCCTCCTCGCTGCCTCGGCCACTCTACTGGCTTCCAGATCCACACCGTAAACTCGGTCGCTGAAGCGGCGGAACCTCTCCACATAGGTGCCTAGGCCGCAACCTACATCCAAGATCATCTTATCAGCCAGGGGGGCGTATCTATTTATGAGGGCTAGACGTCGCTCCTGACCGAAGCGCCAGAGATAACTGGGGCAGCCTAGAACGGCGGCCTCCCGCTCCTCAAGGGTCATCAGCATCTCCTTTTAGCGATTCCATATTACTAGAGGAAGGGAGAAGGCACAACTCATCTTGCCAAAGGAGATAGATAAGGATATATTATTGTAGAAGGAGGCGATATGCATAAGTTAATCATCATGGGATCGGGCCCCGCGGGGTTAGCAGCGGCCATCTACGCCGCTCGAGCCGACCTGGCTCCCCTTCTCATCGCTGGCAGCGATCTGGGAGGCCAGGTGGCCCTCACCGAGCAGGTGGAAAACTACCCCGGCTTCCCCCAGGGGATAAGCGGCGCTGAACTCAGTCAACTGATGCAGGAGCAGGCCGAGCGGTTCGGCACCCGGGTGGAGTTGGATGAGGTGGTAGAAATTGATCTATCTACCCCTCCTTTCAAGGTGAAGACCTATAGCCAAGAGTACGAGGCTCAGGCTCTCATCATCGCTAGCGGCGCCTCCCCTCGCAAACTCCAGGTGCCCGGGGAGGCGGAGTTCACCGGGCGCGGGGTCTCCTACTGCGCCACCTGTGACGGTTTCTTCTTCCGTGACAAGAAGGTAGTGGTAGTGGGGGGAGGGGATGCGGCGGTGAAGGAGGCACTCTTCCTCACCAAGTTCGCCACCAAGGTTTACATTGTGCATCGGCGGGATCAGTTGCGGGCTGAACAGATCATACAGGAGAGGGCCAAGAGGAACGAGAAGATAGAGTTCATCTGGGATACGGTGGTGACCGAGATCGTGGGGAGCGATAACGTAACTGGGGTGCGCCTCAAGAACCTGGAAAGTGGCCAGGAATCGCTTCTCCCTGCCGAGGGGGTTTTCATCTATGTGGGCAATACCCCTAACACCACTCTTTTCGAGGGACAGTTGGAACTGGATGAGGAGAAATATATCGTCACCGATCTCGAACAGCGAACCAGCGTTCCCGGGGTCTTCGCCGCCGGTGATGTCCAAGAGCGGGTTCTACGACAGATAGCCACCGCCGTGGGCACGGGGGCCAAGGCGGCCATGGAGGCGGAAAGATACATCGCCGAGTTGGAGGATAGAGCCTATCCGGGGTGGAAACCTCTAGAGGCATGATCCTCCGATGGAGGGCAGATGAGCAAGGTAACTATGGGCCAAGATGAGATATTCTATCTCCAAAAGGGAGGGGGAGAGCCCTCCTTGCTTTTTCTCCATGGAGCGGGAGGCACTCATCGCCACTGGGGAAAACAGACTCAGGGCCTTCGGGATGCTTCTCTTGTGGCTCTCGACCTCCCCGGCCATGGCCGCTCGAAGGGGAAAGGACGCCAGAGCGTCGAGGGGTATGCGGACCTGGTGGCGGAGTTCATGGCCACTCTCGATCTTGAGGGCCCTACAGTGGTGGGCCACTCCATGGGGGGAGCGATAGCCTTAGATTTGGCCCTCCGCTACGGGGAGCGGTTAGGGGGCTTGGTGCTGGTGGGCACCGGAGCCCGATTGCGGGTGATGCCCAGCCTTCTTGAAGGGCTAAGGGGAGAGTTTGAATCGACGGTGGATCTTCTCTGTCGATACGCCTATGGCCCCTTGGCCAGCGAAGAGATAGTAAGGTTGGGCCGGGAGGAGATGCTGGCTATCGGTTCGGAGGTGCTCTGGGGGGATTTTCTGGCCTGCGACCGCTTCGACGTGATGGATCGCCTGGGCGAGGTTCGGCTCCCCACTTTGGTGATCTGTGGGGAGGAGGATCAACTGACGCCGCTCAAATATGCACAATTCTTAGTTGATCATATCCAAGGGGCCAGGCTGGTTGCCATCCCTGAAGCGGGCCACATGGTGATGCTGGAGAAGTCGCAAGAGACTACCAACGCCATTGCGGAATTTTCTTCTCTAGCATCTTCTTGATCTTCATCGCCGCTCGAGCGCGATGACTGATCCTGTTCTTCACTTCCGGTTCCAGTTCGGCCATGGTGCAGCCCTGTTCGGGAAGGTAGAAGACCGGATCGTAGCCGAAGCCGTGCTTCCCTCGAGGGGCGAAGGCGATCACCCCTTGGCAGGAGCCCTCTGCGATCTCCACCTCTCCCCCGGGGGTGGCCAGGGCGGCGAAACAAACAAAGCGAGCCTGCCGCTTCTCCCGGGGGATACCCTTCATCCTCTCCAGAAGAAGCCTATACCTATCCTCATCGCTGGCCTTTCCCCCATAGCGGGAGGAGAAGATGCCCGGTGCACCTCCTAAAGCCTCTACCTCCAGGCCTGAATCGTCGGCTAAGGTTAGAAGGCCGCTGGCTCGGGCATAGGCTCTGGCTTTCAAGATGGCGTTCTCGGCGTAACTGCGGCCGCACTCCTCTACGAGAAGGCTTATCCCTTCCTCTTGGGGTGAGGTGACGGTCAAGGCTAACTCTTTGAAGATCTCTCTATACTCCTTCAATTTTCCGGGGTTACTAGTGGCTATGAGCAGCCTCCGCACTTGGCCTCCTAGGTATTGACTAATCAAAAATTGTAGCATATAATGGGGCATCGTACAAAGCCGAAAGGTGGTTTTTCCCTATCCTTACAGGGTCCCTGTGGGACGGGATCCCGAGGGAGAGATGCAAATAGATTTTACTTTCTTTGAAACCTACGCTCCCTTCTTCTGGTTTGGGCACCTCCTCTTGGATGTCGTTCTCCTCATCTGGCTCCTATTTCTTCTAAGGGGCCAGAGAGCCCTGGCGCGCCGTCTTCAGGAATCGAAAGATAGCCAGGATTGGAAGGAACTACTCGGTGACCATCTGGAGGAGATCCGCCTGACCGTTGACCGGGCCAACGAACTCTTTCAGCGCTCGGAGGAGGTGGGGAGGAGGCTAGAGCGCAGTATCCAGAGAGTAGGAGTGGTACGCTTCAACGCTTTTCCCGATGTGGGTGGCGACCAAAGTTTCGCTATCGCTCTCCTAGATAACCACGGCGATGGCGTGGTCATCTCCAGCCTTCAAGGTCGGACCGAGAACCGGGTCTACGCTAAGCCCTTGAAGAGATGGGATTCCACCTATGCTCTATCCGATGAGGAGAAGCAGGCCATCGCCAAAGCCTACAGGAGGGGAGGATAGCAACCTTAGATGGGGAGGGAAGAGGCTTGAGAGAGAAAAGTGGGGGTAGTCCCATAAGCGATAGGATCGAAAATATCATCGGGCCCACGGCCAGTTTCAGCGGGGATCTCAAGTGCGATGGTGGCGTGCGGATCGATGGGGTTTTTAAGGGAAGCGTAGAGACTATGGGCAACGTCATCATCGGGGAGGCGGCCAAGGTGGTGGCCGATATCACGGGCCGCAATATCTCCGTGGCTGGGGCCGTGAGGGGGAACATCAAAGCCAGTGGCCGACTGGAGATCCTCTCCACCGGTCAAGTGTGGGGCGATATCTCTGTAGAATCGTTCCTCATCGACGAAGGTGGCTTCTTCAACGGACTGAGCACCATGCAGGGGGAGATGGAGCCTCTCCTCATGGAGCAAGCCTCTGACGCAGAGAAGGTGGAGTAACCAAACGGTCTTCTGCTGGCTTCGTCTCTGCTAAACGTTGCGTTTTCTCTGTTCATGGTATTCTGGTAAGCGAAATCTGTATCTCCCTCACTGATTTTCGGCCCATACGAAGGAAAGGAGGTCATCCACACGAACTTACCTCCTAGACCAACAATATGAGTTGCTGATGAGGTTCACCCTTAGTAAGTAGACGAATGGAGGAAGATCATGATGAAGGACCTGACCGTCATTTTGGAAGACCGCCCGGGTACGCTAGCCGATATGGGCGAGGCTCTGGGGAAGGCGGGCATCAACATCGAGGGGTCGTGTGGATTCGCCATCGAGGGCAAGGGGGTCGGGCACATCTTGGTGGAGGACGCGGGCGCTGCCCGCCGGGCCTTGGAAGAGGTCGGCATTGAGGTAGGTGACGAGCGCGAGGTATTGGTTCTGGAGATTGAGGACCGACCAGGCGCGTTAGGGGAAGTCAGTCGCCGCATAGCCAATGCCGGGGTGAATATTGAGCTGGTCTACCTGGCCACGAATACCCGGCTGGTCATCGGTGCCGATGACCTGGACAAGGCTCGCGCCGCCCTGTAGCGCCGCAAGCGTAGGCCGCCTCATCCAGAACGACGGGCAAATGCGCTTAGTGGTTGGCGCGCCGCTCAGTGAGGAGGACGTCGGGGCCGTTAGCGAGGCACTAGCCCATGACTGTTAAACCTAACGGAATGAGCAAAAGCAGGCTCCGAAGAGTCGTTCCCTATACGCTGGCCTTGATGCCCCACTTCACCTCCCACGGGGATACTTGACGTGAAGTAGGAGAAGCCCTGTTACTTCTCGGCTATCTCTCTTAAGCCCTCCACATCCAAGATCTGTAACCTCTTGCGGCCGATCCTGATTAGGCCTTGCCTCTTGAAGCGGCCCAAGGTCTGGGTAGTGGTCTCCCGATAAGTGCCTATCGTGTCGGCCAGGTCCTGGTGGGTATAGCCGGCGATGGTAGGCCCCTGTTCCTTCATCAGACGAAGGAGGAGAGAAGCCAAACGAGCGGAGCCACCCTTGAAGGTGACGTCCTCCAAGAGTGATTCCGCCTCCGAGAGGCGCTTTCCCACACCTTCCAGTATCCGCAAGGCTATCGTGGGCTTCTGAAGGAGGAGCCGCTCCAAAGCGGTGCGCTCCATGGTTCCCAGGGTACAATCCTCTACCGTCTGGGCGAAGGTACTATACATCCCTTGTCCGATGAGGGGCATCTCTCCAAAAATAGTGCCTGGGCCCAAGGTGTCCACAACCTGTTTCTCCCCCTCTCGGGTAAGACGATAGAGTTGAACTGTCCCCCTTTTGAGGAGGAAGAGGATCTCTTTTTCGGGGGTGTAGATGACCTCGTCCCTTCGGAAAGTGACCTCCGTAAAGGAGCGCTCTATCTCCTCCCGCTCCTGAGGGCCCAGATCACGGAAGATATCCTCGACCGAAAGGTACCCTATTCTCTTCTTCATCGCGCTCCCTTTTCGAATAGAATTAGTGGCCTCAACGGTTTCCCCTAAACGTCTCTTACCGGGTTCTTTAGTGTATGAGCGGCCTGGCAAGGGAAGAAGGCTGACTCCGGTTCAAACCAAAAAGTTGCAAAAGAAGGCCTATCTGCCTAGGTTAATTCCATTATACCGTAGTACCTCGCCTGGGGCAAGCCTTGAGAGTGTGGGACTGTTGAAAACGATGGGGTGGATATATTCTACCTCTTCATGGAAGAAGATCTTCTCTTCCATGGCTCTCTTGACCCTCTTATCTGCCCCTTTTCTTGCCTTCTTTTCCCGCCTTCAGGCGCACTCCTCCCTGGGTTGAGCCAGGGGCTGGCCATCTTTTTGCCTCTTCTCATCTTTCTCTATATTCACATCAGCCACAGTGTGCATCCTATCTATCCCTAGTCCCCAAAGGGTTGCTTAGCGCTACTCTATTCCCCAAGGGCTAGCAAGGCAAGTTGGAGGACTTTTTCAACAATCGGGTTATCGGCTTTGACAAAAGGGAGTAAATTAGATATAATAGTTGTGCCCCCCCCAAGGGGGAGGGGAAACAGGGGAAGGAGGAACAAGGATGGAAGAGGGGAAGAGGAAGAAGGTATTGGCTCGCTTGAAGAGCATCGAAGGGCATGTGCGGGGGGTGCAGCGTATGGTGGAGGAGGAGGCCTACTGCATCGATATCCTCAAACAGACCATGGCTGTGCAAGCGGCTATCGATAAGGTAAACTCCATCATCTTGGAAAACCACCTCCACTCCTGCGTAACCACCGCCATCCGTGGGGAGGATCCAGGGGAGAGAGAGCGGGTCATTACCGAACTACTAGATGTCTTCGAGACGCAAAGCAAATTGTAGGGGGCAAGATGGCGAGAAAAACTCTTAAGGTTCCGAATATCTCTTGTGAGCATTGTATAAGGACGATTAAGCGCGAGGTCGGAGCCCTCCCTGGGATCTCCGGTGTTGAGGGAGAGGTGGAGACCCAAGAGGTGACCGTGGTCTATGATGGGGAGAGGACCCTAGAGAAGGCGATTGAGACTCTCAAGGAGATAGGCTATCCGCCAGCGGAGTAAACCCTGGGAAGAGATTGGGGGGTATGAGTCACATGGCTAAGAAGGAGGTCACTTTGCCCATTATGGGCATGACCTGTGCCAATTGTGCCTTCACCATCGAGCGTAACCTCAACAAACTAGAGGGCGTGGAGGAGGCTCGAGTAAACTTCGCCAACGAGCGAGCCAAGGTGATCTTCGATCCGGAGGTGGTCAAAGGTGGCGATCTTCTCGCTTTGGTGGAGGAGTTGGGCTACGGCGTGGCTACGGCGAGCGTGGAGTTGCCCATCAAAGGGATGACCTGCGCCAACTGTGCTCAGACCATCGAGCGAGCCCTCAATAGGTTGGAGGGGATGGTCAAGGCCAATGTGAATTTCGCCAGCGAGCGAGCCAGTGTGGAGTATGTGCCTGCGCTGGTCTCCTTGGAGGAGATCAAGAAGGCGGTGGTTGACGCGGGGTATGAGGTGATCGAGGTGGCTGGGGAGCCGGAAGATGCTGAGGCCAAGGCTCGTGAGGCGGAGATCGCCAGACAGCGTCGGCGGCTCATAGTGGGCCTGATCTTCACCATCCCGGCTTTTCTCCTCGCTATGATGGTCGATCTGGGATTTTTGCCAGACTTCGAGTGGCGCAAATATATCCTCTTGGCACTCACTACGCCGGTCCAGTTCTACGTGGGACGGCAGTTCTATATCGGCGCTTGGAAGGCGTTGAAGCATCTCAGCGCAGGGATGGATACCCTCATCGCCATGGGCTCCTCCGCAGCCTATTTCTATAGCCTGGCGGCTACTTTCTTCATCCAAGGCCATCTCTACTACGAGACGGCAGCGGTGATCGTCACCCTCATCGTGCTAGGGAGGTATCTGGAGGCCAAGGCTAAGGGGCGCACCTCGGAGGCGATCAAGAAGTTGATGGGGCTGCGAGCCAAAACGGCGCGAGTCATACGCCAGGGCCGAGAGGTCGATATCCCGGTAGAGGATGTAAAGGTGGGGGATATAGTGATTGTGCGGCCCGGGGAGAAGATTCCGGTGGATGGAGTGGTGATCGAAGGCCGCTCGGCGGTGGATGAGTCGATGATCACCGGCGAGAGCATGCCTGTGAGCAAGGAGCCAGGAGATGGGGTGATCGGGGCTACTATCAATAAGACAGGCGGTTTCAAATTCGAGGCCACCAAGGTAGGTAAGGACACCGTCTTGGCCCAGATCATACGGCTGGTGGAGGAGGCCCAAGGGAGCAAGGCCCCGGTGCAAAGGCTAGCGGATCGAGTCTCGGGGATCTTCGTGCCGGTGGTCATCTCTATAGCGGTGGTCACTTTCTTGGCCTGGTACTTTTGGGGTGGGGTGGGCTTCGCCAATTCTTTGATCAACATGGTAGCTGTTTTGGTGATCGCCTGCCCCTGCGCTTTGGGCTTGGCTACCCCCACCGCCATCATGGTGGGGACGGGCAA
>JBHIDN010000042.1:0-8214 GCA_046760125.1 Anaerolineae bacterium | reverse complement strand
ACCAGCCGCCTTCGATGAGCAGTAAAGAGGGGACAGAAAGAGAGGGGTGGGAGGAGATGGGGCACGGAGCAGTACGCTCACGCTCGCAGCATACCTACTGTTGCTGCCCCTTCTCCGCTTACACAGAAACCACTCAACGCGGCGATGCCCCCCACAGAGAGAATGGGGCGGATGACTGAACTAATTCGCGGATCAGGAATGGCTCCACCATTCAAGGCCAATTGGCGCAGGGAGTGACCGAGAGATAGCCTGGGTAGGGACTCAACCGGAGAGGGATAACATGCGCTACGATGCTATCATTGTTGGGGCGAGCTTTGCCGGGTTAAGCGTTGCCGCCGAGTTACGGGGCAAGCGCGTGTTGCTGCTGGACCGCAAGCCCATCGGCACCGGCCAGACCTCGGCCTGTGGCACTATCCTGCGGGTGCTCGAAGCGCTAGACGCCACGGACAGCGTGCTCCAGGTGCACGAGCGCATCATCGTCCATACCGCTAGGCGCGATTTGGTTTACGATCTGATCCACCCCTTCTGTACCTTCGACTACGCCCACTTCTGTCTCCTTCTGGCGGACCGCACGGACGCCGATTTCGTTAATGCACCGGCCATCGGGGTGGAGAGAGGGGGTGTTTTAACCCCCCAAGGAGCTTTTGCAGGGAAGGTTCTCATCGACGCTAGTGGTTGGCGAGCCGCTCTGGCCAGCAGCCTACGACCAGGCTTTGTACGCCGTGGAGACCTGAATTTCGGTATGGAGACAGTTGTTGAGCATCGTCATGATGGACTGCATTTCTGGTATGACCCACATGTCCTTCAACGAGGGGTAGTCTGGCTCTTCCCGCGAGGTGCGACCAGCAGCATCGGCATCGGCAGTTACCTGGGAGAGACCAAGCTAGGTGGCAAGTTGCAGTCGTTCATGAACGACCTGGGCTTGCATCAGAATGGAGTGCACGGTAGTTTCTTCCCTCACGAGCTGCGTGAGCCGGTGGTGGGCCAACTTTTCGTCGTAGGCGATGCCGCTGGGCAATGCCTGGCCCTCACGGGTGAAGGCATCCGCCCGGCCCTCTACTTTGGAAGAGTCTGCGGGCGCCTCGTACGGCGAGTGCTTGATGGCGAGCTGAGTAGGGAAGAGGGCCAGGCCGAATATTGGCGCTTCGTCGAAAGGCATCGCCACTATTTCGCCGTCATGTCGTGGCTCCAGCGGGTGCTTCCACCCCTTCCCAACAGCATTATCGCGGCCCTTGGCGAGATCGTGCGATTGCAACCGGTGCTCCACCGCGTGATGGACTACTACGAGAGAGCCATGCGGTTAGATGAGGCGCATCTGGATGGCCTAGTGGGCAAAACCTGGGCCACTGCTCAGTGCTGGGACACCCAATGAGCGAGTTGCTAGGAGCAGAAGATGGCTTTCAAATTCACCGTTGACCGAAGTGGATGCATCAACTGTGGGATCTGCATGGATGTGTGCCCTGTGCAGGCCTTGGACATGACCCGGCCGAACCGAGCGGGGCCTGAAGGCACCGATTTCGGTGGGGAGACAGAACCCCATCGCTGGATAATGCAGTATCCAGTCCAAGTGAGCCGCTGCATAGGTTGTCTGGCTTGCCAGAGAGAGTGCCCGGTGGAGGTGATTGCCATTCAAAAGGCGGGGAAGGAGCCACGATATACTCCTCGCCAGGGCCCTGTTATTCAAGTCCCCAAAGGCGAGGAGGGATGGGTTCCTCTATCCACTTTGACTAAGGAGTCGCTCAAGAAGCCGGTGGATAGAGGCCCATGGGGCGAGGTCCTGCCCCGATGGCGCAGTCGCGATCGCCGGTTTCCTTGGCAGGTCTGGCGCAGGATGGGGGAGGAAGAGGAGGGATTGTGCTGAGAGATCCGGTTTGTGGGAGGCGCGTCAACCGTCATCGAGCCCAAGCGGCCATAGAGTATGAGAGGATCACCTATTATCTTTGTTGTCCCCTCTGTCAAACCAAATTCGAAAGGGATCCGGGCAAGTATGCCCGTCCGGAGTGGGGAGAAAAAAGAAAGAAAAACCGAAACAGGAAGGGGCGCTAAAAGGTTCGGCTTTCGAGCGAGAAATGCCCCTACAATGGGGAAGGGAGAACGATGGACTGGACAAGGCTGAGAGAACGAGTTGGAGAGTGGGGTCCCATGACCTTCTGTGCCCTGCTCTCGCTGGGTGCTTTCTATCTCTGGATCCTCTACGGAGCATCCCTGAGCAAGGCGATCTTACTGGGAGTGGTGCTGATATGCCCAGTGGTTTACTTCATCGCCTGGTTTCTGGGAGGCAACTCTAGGGGTGGAGGGCGCGCCATCTCTCCTAGGTGGAAGGCGGATGTGGTGGGGGAACAGGCCGCCTGGCCCCACCCACCAGCGCCGCTCTTCCCTAGAAG
Organism: Anaerolineae bacterium; assembly: GCA_046760125.1. Classification (GTDB taxonomy): domain Bacteria; phylum Chloroflexota; class Anaerolineae; order UBA7937; family UBA7937; genus UBA7937. The sequence goes on along the minus strand of JBHIDN010000042.1, from coordinate 5,830 downwards.
AGGATCAAAGTAGCGGAGGTGCACAATTATGGAAAACACCGTATTGAAAGAGGTAGAGACCACCTATGGAAAGGGCGCTCCCTGGTATGATAGGCTAGTCACCCTCTTTGCATTAGGACAAGAGAGGCGCTTGAGAAGGGAGATGGCCAAGCGATTGGGGTTGAAGCCGGGGGATACGGTCGTGGACTTGGCTTGTGGCACGGGGTTGAACTTCGAGGCCTTAGAGGGGGCGGTGGGCCCTGAGGGCAAGATAATCGGCGTCGATTGCTCCCCGGACATGCTGGCCCAAGCGCAAAAGAAGATGGACAAACATGGCTGGTGGAATATCGAATTGATTCGAGGCGATGCAGCCGACTTCGCGCTTTCGGAATCGGTGGATGCCGCCGTTTGCACGCTGGCCATAGGCCTATTCCCAGATAGACGGCGCCTCTTGAAGCGCATGATAAGCGCCGTCAAGCCTGGAGGTCGGGTGCTCATCGCCGACGGCAAACTCAGCGAGCGATGGTACGGCCTGCTATTGAACCCTCTTTTGCGTTGGCTGGGCAACCCTTGGATTCCGCCCGGCATGAGAGGAGCGTACTGGGAAGGGAAGCCCTGGGAGGAGCTAGAGGAATTAATTGGCCGGGTCGAGCACGAGGAGTATCTCTGGGGCACACTCTATGCGGCCTATGGGACCGTGCCTGGGAGGGAGAGCGATGAGCAGGAAAGAGAGTAATCACCCACCATGCACCCATCATAGCGATGGGGTGTTGGTGCGGCTCGATTGGCAATATCACGATCTGGCCCACGCATCGGATGAGGCGATACTGGAGATCGTCGAAGCCTACCCCCGCACCGCTGAGCTATACGATCTTCTCCTGAACGACAAGAGAACGCGCGCCCTCTGGGATATGACCGCCTATGTGACCATCGGCAAGTTTGGCTACAACGATCACGGCCAAGTACACGCCCAGGTGGTAGCCGCCAACGCTTTGCGTATGGCGAAAATATTGACCAGACACAGTATTGTCCTGGATGTGGAGCGCTCGGGGGCTGGAAATCGAGATGATACTATGCTCGTCCTGCTGGCCGCGGCCACGCTCCACGACATCGGCAATCAGATCCACCGCAAAGGACATGAGGCCTATGGAGTGACATTGGCAGCACCTATCCTGGAGAGGTTGCTTCAACAGATCTATTCCGACGACAGCAAGCGGCAGACAATGACCAGTTTCATCCTTTCGGCCATCGCCACGCATGACCTGAACCCATTACCGGTCACCATGGAGGCAGCCATCGTCGCAGTTGCTGACGGGACGGATATGACGGAGGGCAGAGGTCGGGCGGTCTTCGAGTTAGGTAAAGTCGATTCTCATTCCCTTTCGGCCCTGGCGGTGGAGGAAGTCGTTATCGAGGAGGGAGAGACTACCCCCCTCAATATCATAACCTTGATCGACAACCCCGCTGGTATATTCCAGGTGGAGAATATCCTGGCCCCCAAGGTCATGGCCAGTTACCTAGCGGAGTATGTGACCTTGAGAGCCTGCTCCCTTAGCGAGGACTCGCCTTTTGGCCAATGTGTAATCTGGCGCAACGGACAGTTCGAGGAGGAATCGCCGAGAGAGAAAAAGGCCCCACGATGAAGATCCGAGAGTTCTATGCCCGATCGCCCCTCACCCATTCCTTTGAAGTCTTCCCACCCAAGACCGACCGCGGGGTCCTCAAACTTTACCGTACCATCGCCGAACTCAAGGCCTTGGGACCCAGTTTTATCTCCGTCACCTTCCGCCCCGACCGGACCACGCGAGACAGGACTTTCCAGATCGCGGCTCATGTGAAGAAGTTGGGCCTGGAGTCTATGTTCCATTTCACCTGCATCGGCGCCACCGAAGAGCAGATTATCCAGGAGCTAGACTTGGCCCGTGACCTGGGCCTGGAGAACATCCTAGCCCTGCGCGGAGACCGGCCAGAGGAAGCACCGTCGGCCCCAGTCAGCAACACCTTCCGCTACGCCTACCAACTGATCCTCCTCATCAAAGAGTGCTACGACTTCGGTATCGGGGTGGCCGGTTACCCGGAAGGGCATATCGAGTGCCCGGACAAAGAGCAGGATCTGCAATATCTCAAGCAGAAGGTGGATGCCGGCGGCGAGTTCGTCATCACCCAGATCTTCTTCGACAACGGCTACTTCTACGACTTCGTGGAGCGCGCCCAAAGGATAGGCATCAGCGTCCCCATCATCCCCGGCGTCCTACCCATCCTCAACCTGGCCCAGGTGAAACGTTTTGTGGCCCTCTCGGGGGCTACCATCCCGCCTAACCTGGCGCGCGACCTGGAGCGCTGGGGCGAGGACGACGTGGCGGTGCGGAAACTGGGCATCGACTACGCCACTCAGCAATCTCTCGACCTTTTGGAACAGGGTGTCTTGGGCATTCACTTCTACTGCCTGAACCATTCCGCATCGGTCAAAGCGATTTTCAAGAACCTTGGCCCCCGCTGGGTCTCCGGCAACAGAAACGAGGAGGAATCTCCAAGAGAGGAGGTGGAGATGGTGAAAGATCCGGTGTGTGGCATGGAGTTGGATAAGAAAAAGACGGCCGGCGTCTTCAACTACAGGGGAGCGACCTACTATTTCTGCTCCAACGCCTGTCACAAGAAGTTCAAGAAAAACCCAGAGGAATACCTGAAACCGGCGGCTCACTAAGGTGCTGGTTGACTGAGGAATAAGGATTCTCCCATGGAACTCACTTTCTTGGGAGGGGTGCGTACTGTTACCGGTTCCATGCACCTTCTCGAGGTAAACAAACGGCGTATCCTCTTCGAGTGTGGGCTGTATCAAGGCCACCGGGCTGAGGCGTTCGAAAGGAATAAGAACCTGCCCCTAGATGCATGCTGCATCAATGCTGTCATTCTGTCCCATGCTCATATCGACCATTCGGGCAATCTGCCCACCTTGGTTAAGGATGGCTTCGTGGGGGAGATCCTGTGCACAAATGCGACCAGGGATTTAGCCACCATTATGCTGCGGGACAGCGCCTACATTCAGCAGAAGGATGCCCAGTTCGTCAACAAGCGGCACGCCAGGAAGGGGTTACCTCTCGTGCAACCGCTCTACAGCATCGAGGATGCGGACCGGACTCTCGATTTCTTGGTGGGACGAGGCTACAACCGAACCTTCGCAGTGAGTGATGGCGTTCGGGCTACCTTCTATGACGCCGGCCACATCTTGGGCTCGGCCATCACGGTCCTGGATATAGTGGAAGATGGGCGAAGCATGCGCCTAGCCTATACCGGGGATCTGGGTCGTACGAACCTACCAATCTTGCGCGATCCGGCTGTCGTCGACGATGTCGACTATCTGATGGTAGAGAGCACCTACGGCAATCGGCAACATGGTGAGATCACCGCGGTGGAGGATCAGCTGGCTCAGATCGTGAACGATACCTACGCCCGGGGAGGTCGCGTCATCATCCCTGCTTTTGCGGTAGGCCGCACCCAGGAGATCGTTTACGCCTTGCATCGCTTGATGCGCACTAAGCGTATCCCTCCCTTGCCAGTATTCGTGGACAGCCCGCTAGCCATCGACGCCACGGAGGTGTTCAGGATCCACCCTGAATGCTTCGATGAAGAGGCGAAGCGGCTGCTTTTGGAAGAGGATGATCCCTTTGGCTTTCGCAAACTCCACTACTTCCGCGACGTAGAGGACTCTAAGCGGCTCAACAACTTTGAGGAGCCATTGATCATCATCTCCGCCTCCGGAATGTGCGAGGCGGGCAGAATCCTGCATCATCTGCGCAACAATGTGGGTGACCCACGCCACACGGTACTCTTCGTCAGTTATCAAGCGGAACACACTTTGGGCCGAAGGCTAGCCGACGGACAGAAACGGGTGCGCATCTTCGGTGAGGAACACGAGGTACGCTGCCAGGTGGAACGCATAGACGGCTTTAGCGCTCATGCTGACCAAGGCGATCTCTTGGATTGGGTCGCTCAAGTGAAGGGGCGGTTGAAAAAGGTCTTCGTGGTCCACGGTGAGGGGGAGAGCTCGTTGGCCCTGGCTGAGGGTATTCGTCAGTTGGGCGTAAGGAAGGTAATCGTGCCTGAGCCTGGAGAAAGCGTATTTTTATAGCCCGAACGGGCGACCAGCGGATCAGGGCTGGTGGCGGAGGTGGTGAGTGGCCAAGCGGCCGCATCATGCCTTGGTGACAGAAACTATATCCCCAGTTCGGCTCGCATGCGGAGGAATTGCAACACGTTGTCCCTTGCTACCATGCCCAGGAGTCGCCCCTCCCGCACCACTGGAAGCTGGTTGACATCCTCCTCGGTCATCAGTTCCATCACCCGCAGGAGTTCCTCATCGGGCTCGACCTTCTTCAGTCGGTCGAAAGAAGTCATCACCTCTCCCACGGTCATGATGGCCCAGCGGTCTTGGGGTACCCTCTTCACGTGGTGCAAGGTGATAATCCCCAGGACACGTCCCTCTTCTACCACAGGGAAACAGCGGCGAGAGGTGCGCAAGATCTTTTCGTATACCAGTTTCGCCAGGGTGAGGTTGCGGGGTATCCTGGGGCAGTCGGTCATCATCACCTCCTGCGCGGTCACGCCCAGCAAGGCCTCTCGCACGGCTACCTGACGGTAGCCGCTCGTGGCAGCGTTTTCCAGGAACCAACCGATGAAGGCGATCCATAGGCCATTGGCCCAGTTTCCGGCGAAGACTTGCCAAAGGCCAGCCACGATAAAGAGATAGGCCACCGCACGCCCAAGTGTGGAGGCGATGAGCGTGGCCCTTCTAAAGTCACCGGTAACCCACCAAACGATCGCCCGCAGGACCCGCCCTCCATCCAGGGGGAAGCCAGGTATGAGGTTGAAGAGGCCGACGCCCAGGTTGATCCAACCCAGCCAACCCGCCAGGGCGTGAAGTTCCGGGCTGACTACGGGGCTTATGAACCAAAGGAAGCCGAATATAGTGGCTATGACCAGACTGGTGCAGGGGCCGGCCAAAGCCATCATCAGTTCCTCGCCGGGCCGGTCGACCTCCCTGCTTATCTCCGCTACGCCCCCAAAGAAGAATAGGGTGATGCCTCTCACTGGGACGCCGTATCTCCTGGAAACGAGACTGTGGGCCATCTCGTGAGCCAGCACGGAAGCGAAGAAGAGGAGGCTGGTTATGATGCTCAAAGCCCAATAGGACGTTGACGGCCAGCCGGGGTGCAGCGTAGGAAAGTAATGTCCAGCCAGCGAAAAGGCCAAGAGAACAAAGATGAGAAACCAGGTCCAGTGAACCCCGATGGAGATGCCCAATACTCTACCCAAACGCAAGGAACTAGTCATCTCATACCCTCCTCACCCCACTAGATCGCCACCGCTCCCTTGCCTCTACTGGACACGTGAGTATTCCTGTATGTAACTTAGAGCCGGCCTGGTTTCTCACCCTCCTCTTTCGTCTCCTCGAGAGGGGCGATGTACCTCTCTGGGTCGGCGGAAGTGGTAGGCGACCCCTTATGCTCGGTGTGAAAGGTGCAGCCCTTCTCGTCCATGCCGCAGACAGGATCCTGGGCCATCCCTTCTCTCCTTTCACCGGGCGGATAGATCACCTTTTCAGCAACTCTATGATGCGCGCCATGTTTATCCCGAAACCCAATAACACCTGGTCATCGATGACGATCGTTGGAGTAGCGAAACGGCCAGCCAGCCTTTTCAACTCCTCCATCGCTTTTTCATCGACAGTGACATCCTTTTCCACAAACCCGATACCCCGCTGAGCGAAGAAACTCTTCGCTGTCCGACAGTCGGCTCAAGTAGGTTGAGTATAGATAGTGACCGTGGGCTGCTTTTCCCCTCCACCGAATAC